>JAFCZD010000604.1 GCA_019314525.1 Deltaproteobacteria bacterium | reverse complement strand
CCTGCCGGGTGGCTCTTTGAGCTTCGTACCATCAGTGAAACCCCTGCCCTTTTCGAAGCCTCCACAGTCGGCGCTGCCCTCTGGTGGGATATCGAAGGTCGCTCCACCCTCCTGGGAACAAGTATCTCCTTCGAGTTCATGGTGCCCGGGGAAAAGGTGGTACACGTTTTCTGGAATGCTGGAGCGATAGAGATCACGGAGCTTTCCATCGACAGCTGCCAGCTCATCGGCACCATCCCAGTGAGCTTCGGCTTGCCCAACCTTGAGCGCCTGAACCTCTCCAATAATCAACTCACGGGCAGCATCCCGTCCGAGCTTGGCGATCTGCCCAAGATTCAAACCCTGAACCTCCATGACAACATGCTGACGGGAAATATCCCTCCCGAGCTGGGCCAGCTCTCGACCCTTCAGAACCTGCATTTGAATGAGAACCAGCTCACAGGGACAATCCCCGCCGCCTTCGACCAACTCTCCGGGCTGAAGAGTTTGCACCTCGAGGTCAACCAACTCTCGGGAAACATCCCCCTCGTGGTGGCGAGCCTCTCCAACCTCCAGCAGCTCTATTTGGGAGACAACAAGCTTAGTGGCTACACCGTGAAATCCTTCTCAGGTTTGCTGAAGATCCAAATCATCGATGTTGCAAACAATCAGCTCGATCAAACAGCGGTGAACGCCATCATCAACGACATCCATAAGGACCGAGGGCTGCATACATCGTCCGCGAAAGAACTCAACATGGGTGGTACCAATGCAGGCCCCGCCCCAAGCCTAGCCGTGCAGATCGACGAGTTGCGTAAAGAGGGTTGGATCATCACCTGTAACGGTTGCTGACCCTCTCGCATAGTTGACAAGCACCCAACCTGCACGCTCTACTGGGCGCATGTTCACCCCTGAACGTTCGCATAGCATCACCGCCCCTACCGCGCCCCAACACCACAAAATCCAATCGGTGCTCGCCCATTGGGAAGACACCGGCGCAGCGCATCACTTCCAAGCCAATCGCACGCTAGAGGCTGTAGGCGCGAGCAGCAGCCCCCTGCCCGCGGATTTGCCTCCTGAACTGCGCTCTGCCCTCGCGTCCATGGGCATCGAGGATCTCTACCTTCATCAAGCGCGCGCGCTAGCGGCAGCAGACCGCGGAGAAGACGTCGTCATCGCGACACCCACAGCCTCGGGCAAGACGCTCTGCTACAACCTCCCGGTCTTTCGAGCGCTGCTTGAGGATCACAACGCGCGTGCCATTTACCTCTTCCCCACCAAAGCCTTGGCTCGTGATCAGGTGGAGAACGCGCGGGCCTTGGCGCGAGGCACCGAGCGAGACGTGGGCATCGCTGTCTATGATGGGGATACGCCGCCCGATGAGCGTCGCGCCGCGCGCAACGCGCACATCATCGCCACCAACCCCGACATGTTGCATGCGGGGCTCCTGCCTCATCACCCGCGCTGGGCGCGCTTCTTCGCAGGCTTGCGTTATGTGGTGGTGGACGAGCTACACACCTACCGAGGTGTCTTTGGTGGGCACGTGGGCAACGTGCTGCGGCGCCTGCAGCGCGTGGCGGCTTTTCATGGCGCATCCCCGCGCTTCATCGCCACCAGCGCCACTATCGCCAACCCTGATGAGCTTGGCGCGCAGCTCTTTGGGCGCCCTGTCTCTGTGGTGCGTGAGAGCGGCGCGCCTCGTGGGCAACGACACTTCTTGCTCTACAACCCGCCCGTGATCGATCGTGCGTTGGGCATTCGCGAGAGCTATCTCAAGGCGACGTGCAAGCTCACGCGTGACCTGGTGCAGGCCAACCTCGGCACCCTCGTCTTCTGTCGCAGCCGTTTGGCGGTGGAGGTCATGGTGCGCTACCTGCGCGATCGCCTCGAGGTGCAGCCCGCGGGTGGGGTCGTGACGCCTGGCGAAGACGCGGGCAACGTCGCGCGTGTGCGCGGCTACCGCGGAGGTTACCTCCCAGACCGCCGGCGAGATGTCGAGGAGGCCATGCGCGCAGGAAAGCCCGCGGTGGTGGTGGCCACGTCAGCGCTCGAGTTGGGCATCGACATTGGCGGCCTCGACGCGGTGGTTATCGCTGGCTGGCCCGGCAGCCGCGCGGCCACCTGGCAGCGCGCGGGGCGTGCAGGCCGTCGCTTGGCCCCGAGCTTGACGGTGATGGTCTCATCGAGTGATCCCGTGGACCAATTCGTCGCCGGTGATCCAAACTATCTCTTCTCCAACCCCCCCGAGCACGCGCGGGTGGACCCTGATAACGCGTCAATCTTGATCCCTCACCTCAAGTGTAGCGCCTTTGAGTTACCCTTTCGGCGCGGCGATCGCTTCGGCCCCCTTGAAGCGAAGGAGACCGGTGAGGTCCTTGAGGCCCTCGCTGAGGCCGAGCTTTTGCACCGCAGCGGTGAGGGCTTCCACTATATTGGGGCGCAATACCCGGCCAGCGAGGTCTCCCTGCGTGGACAGCTCGACGAAAACTTCCTCGTGGTTGACGAGGCCCAAGGCGAGGTCATCGCCGAGGTGGACTATCGTGACGCTCCTGAGACCTTGCACGACCACGCGATTTACCAGCTCGAGGGTCGACAATACGAGGTGCGTCACCTCGACCACGATGAGCACAAGGCTTATGTGCAAGCGGTAGACATCGACTACTACACCACCGCCAATACAAACCTGCGGCTGCGTGTGCTCGAGCGCCTCGAAGAGGCAGGATCGGTGGCGCGGGGTGAGGTGCACGTGCTCAACCGGGTGGTGGGCTTTAAAAAGATCAAGCTGCACACCCATGAAAACGTCGGCTATGGCGAGGTTTCTCAGCCAGAGCGAGAGATGCACACCCAAGCGTTCTGGGTACGGGTGACACCAGAGAATGTGCGCAAGTTGTGTGCGAGCCCGGCAGAGATAGCTGGGGCGAGCTTGGGTTTGGCAGCAGCCCTGCACACCTCGGCGGCGCTCTTTTTGATGAGCGAACGGTCCGACCTTGGGCGCGCCGTGGGAGATGGGCGAGCGGACGAGTTCACCGCCATCGAGGGTGGGCGCGGTACGTTTTCCTCGGCGACGCCTGATGCCACAGGTCCCCTACCTAGCGGTCCGACGATCTTCATCTACGACCGCTTCCCGGGGGGCACGGGCCTCACACCTAGGCTCTTTGACGAGCGCAGCGCCCTGCTAAAGCGGGCACACGATCTGCTGGCGCGCTGCGAGTGCCACGAGGGCTGCCCTGCGTGTGTTGGGGCGGGACGCGGCGGCGAAGTGAAGGCCTTGACCACGCGCATGGCGGCGCTTCTGGCGACTGAGGTGCAGGCAGAGGTTGGGGAGTTGCTGCCCCGCCTTTGACATTCCCCGTGTGGCTGGCACACTTCGTCTCCCATATTAGCCGAAGGGAGCGCCATGTCTGCTGTGGAGGCCAAGCACTACACACCCGCTGAAGAGTTGGCCAATGCCCTCACGCATGGCCTCGGCGCATGGCCTCGGCGTGCTCCTCGGCATCGCCGCTCTCGCCATCCTCGTCACCTTCGCGGCGCTCGCTGGAGACGCCATGCGCGTCGTCGCGTTCGCGATCTATGGCTCCTCGCTCGTGCTGCTCTATTTGGCGTCCACCTGCTATCACGCCTTCAGCGCGCCCCGAGTCAAACGCTTCTTTCGCATCCTCGACCACGCCGCGATTTACCTACTCATCGCAGGCACCTATACGCCCGTAGCCCTCGTGACGCTCAAGGGCGGCTGGGGGTGGACTCTATTTGGCCTCGTGTGGGGATTGGCGGTCTTAGGCATTGGGGCGACGGTGTTTCTCGTGGGTCGCTTCAAGGTGCTCAGCCTAGGTATCTACATCGCCATGGGGTGGATCGTGGTGATCGCAGGCAAGCCCCTCATCGCTGCCATGCCCACAGGCGGGCTGATGTGGCTCTTTGGCGGTGGCTTGGCCTACACCGGAGGAGCCTTCGTTTACGCGAGCAAGCGCCTGCCCTTCAACCACGCCATCTGGCATCTCTTTGTGCTACTCGGCAGCATCTGTCACTTTTTCTGTATTCTTTTCTATGTTTTGCCGCGTTCTCTTTGACCCCGCTCCCCATACTCGCGATACTGCGCAGGTGTTCAAGGTGCGCAGATGAGCAGACTCGCCGACCAGATCCGACGCTCCCTTTCCCTCGATGCGAGGCCGGAGGCTAACTCGACGGCGGGAGAAGATGCGCCTACAGAGTCCTCCTCTGAGGTTGTCCGGCGCCTGCGCCACGAGCTAGCGCGTATCGATCAACGCTATGAAGGGTATCCGAAGAAGCGTAGAAACACCGTGCCCTTAGAGCGGAATACTGATGCCACCGCTCACCGTTATGAGCTCTTATCCAAGCGGCCTGGTCTCCAGTCGGCAAGCGTTGCTTCTCCTAAGCAGACTGTTGTCGAACCCACCAAAGCCTGGGCAGGCGATGCCACCCCAAGACAACCCGTATTGTTTCCTGGTGGCAAGGGCGCTCAAGGCGCCCACCGGCAGACTGTCGCTGAAGGGGGCTTCGTTTTTCGCCATACCTTTACTCAAAGGCTCACCCTAGACGGCGCGTTAGGGCAGCGTGCCCCTGACAAGAACGCGCGGCTCTCCCCCGATGACACCCAGGCGCTGCGACTCGCTGAATTTCTCGCTTTGGATCCATCCATCAAGGGATGCCCCACAAACCTAGAGCCTACCGAGATAGCCTTCGTGGACACCGAAACCACCGGCCTCTCTCGAGGCGCAGGCACCATAGCTTTCATGATCGGGGTGGGGCGCTTCGTCGAGGTCCCTGGTGGGCTCCGCCTCTGCGTCGAGCAATTCGTCGTGCACGAACTCGCGCGGGAGGTAGAGGTTTTGGAGGCGGTGGCTAAAGCGCTAGAGGGTGCGCGGCTCATGGTCACCTTCAACGGGCGGGGCTTCGATGTGCCTATCCTCGAGAGTCGCGCGTTGATCAATCGCAGCGCTCTCACGCTTCCCACGGCACACCTGGATCTCCTGCCCTGGGCCCGGCGCCTCTTCCGCTGCCGAGTGAGCGATTGCCGGCTCACGACCTTGGAGCGCGAGCTGCTTGACGTGCAGCGCTTGGACGATATGCCTGGCAGCGAGGCTCCCGCGGCCTACACCCGCTACCTGAACACCGGCGCGTATGACGCGCTCTTTGGCGTGCTCGAGCACAACCTGATCGACGTCGCCACCTTGGCGGCGCTGCTCTGGCGGGTGGCGGATGGGGTCTTGGATCCTTTGCGCTGGTCAGAGGACGGAGACGAACTCTACGCCATCGCGAAGATCTGGAGTGAGACCAACACTCCGCTGGCCGAGGCTTGCCTCGAGCGAGCCCTGGTGATTTCCGGGAGCCCCTGGACGCGCCGGCGCGTGCTGGTGTTCGGCGCTGGCTTGCGTCGGCGCCGAGGCGATGCGGCGGGCGCGAAGGCGCTCTGGGAGCGCTACAGTGAGGAGTTCCCCCAAGACGACGAGGGTTGGATTGCCCTCGCCAAACACTACGAGCACGTCGAGAGAGATTTCGGGGCGGCTCTGCGCATGACCCAGCGCGCTCGAGATCATTTCGATGGGACCCTCACCCATCGGGTGACCCGTCTCGAACGTCGGCTGGCTACTCCGCACTAGCCCGCAGCGTTCCCGCCGGCAATACTCTCAGTTATGATAAGCTCGCGCTCACCTGCCCTCGTTGCCCTCCTCGCTGTTCTGCTCTTTCCTTTCGCCTGCTCAAACCCAGGCACGTTGACACCTCGCGACGGGGGAAGCTCTCTCGAGGGGCTTCTGCCCGGCGACGCAATGGGTGACGTTTTCGTCGACCAGCGTAGGGATCACAGCGTCACCGATCAGAACCTCTTCATCGATCTCGATCAACGCCCGGCGGACCAGAACCTCTTCATCGATCAACGCCTCGATCAACGCCTGGCCGATCAACGCCCGGCCGACCTCCCCAGAAACTCAGTAGAGGTGTGGCGCGTCAAAGAGATCGACCTCGTCGCCTCCTCGAGCTACGCCAACCCCTTCACCGATGTCGAGGTCAACGTCAGCTTTGTACACGAGGACGGCACCACCCTCGTACGGCCTGCGTTCTTCTACGAAGGCCAGCGCTGGAAGGTGCGCTTCGCGCCAACCAAAGAGGGCCTCTGGCGTTACACCACCCATGCATCGAACACCACAGATAGCGGATTGCAC
>JAFCZD010000603.1 GCA_019314525.1 Deltaproteobacteria bacterium | reverse complement strand
TGTCAGAAGCGAAGCTCGAGTTGCGCGAGCAGCTCGTTGTTACGGATGGGGGCCTCGGGGATGCCCAGTCCAGGCACGCCATTGTGCTCATGGATCCAGGTGTATTCGAGGCGTAAACGAAGCATGTCACGGTAGATCGTCGTGATGAGCGCTGCGGTGATGACGTCGAAGTCCCAGGTCACCGCCTGGCTAGGCGCTGGCGAGCGTAGCGACCTACCGCCGAGGAGCACATCGGCGGAGTTGTGCAGCCGGTAGCGCTCATAACGCCCGAGGAGTTCTAGGGTGTGCAGGAGTTTGCTCGCGTCGCGCAGGCGTAGCGCATAGGAGAGCTGGCCATAAAGCCCCCACCGGCGCAGCAGACTCTCACGCGACGCGATGAACTCAACGATAGCGTGTACGCCGTAACCATCGTAGCCTAGGCGTCCGCCAGACCACCAGAAGGTGGGGTCTTGACGCCCAACGTCAGCCGCGTTGTAGCCGGGGAGGTCCTGGTAACTCGCAAAGCTGTTGCGCAGCTCGTCAGTTCCGGCCTCGGCGGCGAGGCTACCGATGAAGCCAAACGCGCTGATAAACGCGCCATGGCTGAAGAGCCGCAGGCGACCGCCCCACACCGGCGCGTTGCCGGAGAAGGGTCGCGCGGGACCGTAGGCGACGATGTTGATCGTGCCCTTGTGGGATGTGGACTCCTGCACGGAGGAAAAGGCGATGGGCCGCATCACAGCGAGGGAGAGCCCAAGGTCGACCCCCGAGCGTATGCCCAGGGAGAGGCGCCCCTCGTAGACGGCGTGGTATTCGGGGTCGCGCCAGTAGACGGTCGCGATGAGGGGGTAGCGTTCAGTTCGGCGGTCAAGCTTGATCAAGGGGGTGTGGAGGCCGATCTCGAGGTGATGTTCGATGCGGCCGGGCCAGTTCGCCCGGGCGTCGAACCACACAGCACCGACCCTAGATCCGCGCTGGCTGAACTCCAACAGTGAGTTGATGGCCAGGCGGCCGGGCAAACCAAGGCGCAAGGCTAACCAGAAGCTGTCGATCTCAACGAAGGGGCTGCGCGTGCCTAGGGTTCGCGTATCCGTTGGGCTGTCATAACCCACGCCACCCTGGCCTTCGAGGTCGTGCAGTTCGAGCTCGACCTCGCCCTTGAGGGTCAAGGTGAGGTCGCCGGAGCGGAGCTGGAAGCGCGCTGGCGCGTGGTCGTCAGCGAACTCATCGAAGCTCGCGTGGGCGATGCCAGGGCCGCCAGCGAGGGCGAGGGCGAGGAAGATGATGTGTGTCGCTGTCTTTCGGTGTCCCATAAGAGTCCCCCGGGTGGGGCGGGTAGGGACTGGCGAAAACGGCGTCAAAGGGGCTCCCGTGGATGGAGCGGCCATCAAGGCCGTCCTCGCTCGATCCCTACGCCGGCATTACCCGGATCAGGTGCTGCGGGTTTTTTCTCAGGCCCCTCGAAAATTGTCGAGACACCACCCCGCGAGCGAGTCAGGGCCGCAACCTAGTACGGCCCGGAAGAAAAGTGAACACCGCTGTTTTTTTCGCGAGCGGACGCAACTTTTGCGGCCGAAGGTCCGATAACCGGACCAGACTTGAAGAGGTGACAGCATGAGACGTCTATGGACAGTGTTCAGCATCATCGCCGTGATGGCATCCGCGTGGACGCCAGCTTCGGCCCAAGGAAACGCGCCGGCGGACAGCGCGAGTCCCCCAGACCTACGGGGTATTCCTGAGCTTCCAAGCCCAGGCCCCACTCCTCTGGCACCACCGAAGAACGAAGAGGCCAAGAAGAAAGGCCCCTGGCACCTCGGTTCCACCATGGGCGAAGTTCGCGTGGGCGCCCATGTGGGCCTCGAGGGTAGCGAAATGAGCGGCGCCGCCCTGGAATTGACCTTGGGGCTTCAGTTCGAGTCGGGTTTGGCCTTCGTGACCGATTTCGCATTCTCCACGATGTTCTCTGACGGGCTTGGTGATGAGACTCTCGAGTACATACGGGCGGGGGCTGGGTTGCGGTGGACCTTTGGCGCTGGCCGTGCTCGCCCTTGGCTTCAAGTCACAGGTGGCCTGCACGCGTACTCACTGCAGGACGGAGACGGTGAGGTTCTTGGGGTCCTCTATGGTGGTGGCGTCTCCAATACCCTCGGCTTGGATCTGGGCATTACACGCATAGGCGCCCTGACATTCTGGGCGGGAGTCAGCGGGGGAGTGGACGTGGGCTTCTTCGATGGCGACGTTGATGTGCCTGTGCGCGCCATGCTCACCTTGGCTCTTCGCCACGATTGATGCCTTCAGCCAGCCGGCACCATCGGCACCATCGTCTCCGCCAGACAGTGTCGACAAAACCGCTCCTCTGGCCCCACATGCTCGCAGATCCGACAGAGATAGACTGAGGGAGCATCATCTGTGGATGGTCCCTCGCCGATGCCGGCCTGCTGGGCCTGTTCCCGCAACGACTTGCGGCTCGCTTCTTCTTCACGAGCACGGTTCGGATCAACAACCTTCTTGAGGGTCTGGATGATGGACATCGCTCGCCAAGATAGGCATGAAGCGCAGGCTGTCAACCACCCTGAAAGACCGACACGATAAGAGTGCGAGCGCTATTGTTCCGCGCCTCGCTCGTAAACCATCATCACCGCTGCCTCGAAGTGCTCGTCGGGCACCAACGCGAGCATGTCGTCGATGCTGCCCTCGCTCAACCTCCACCGGCGGCCCAGTTTTCCCAAGAAGGCGTGGCGCTCGCCTGCCAGCCGCACGAGCCAGAGCGCTGGGTAACCCTTGTCGTCAGCGCCTCTCCAGAGCACGCGTTCAAAGGCGGGTGCGGGTTGTTTGGCTTTGGCAGGGCATGCCGCGGAAAACTCTTCGGCGAGCACACGGTCGTCCAGCTCTAGGAGGAATTCTGTCACAGCCTCACCGCCACCGGCCTCGTTCAGCGCCTTTACCGCGCACTCAATGGCGGTCACCGCGTGCCCCACCGCCCGTTGGCTGTAGCCCCCAGGGATACAATGAAACACTCTATTAGCGGCGATGGCACAACGAATGGGCGTGGATTCACCCTTGACGATGTTCTTCCACAGTCTGTTGGAGATCGCGTCCATCGCCTTATAGCGCTTCCCCATGCGCACCTCTCTGACGATGGTGTCATAGCCCTCGCTCGCCTCGTCGAGCCTCTTTAGTTCGCCGGCGAGCGCAGGCCTTTGACCCTTGGGTAGAAGGTGCGCGACTTGTCGTGTCGCCCAGATGGCCAATCGAAAAGATGCGGGTCCCTCCTGCGCGAGAATCTTTGCCGCTGGCCCGCCGGCATGCAGGCTCTGGGGCCGGTCTGCTTCAAGGGCGGTCTCGTAGCCCTTGGAGAGGGGGCGGTAGAGCTTCTTCGCTGCCAAATGGCCTCCACCTCGCTGTTGCGCGATGGTGTGGCTCTTCTTGATCATTCCCTCGATCACAGCCCAGTCTAGATCCACCGGCGGAACGTGCAGCCAGTTCGTTGTTCCATGATGGGCTCTCGAGGGCTCGAAGCGCGGGTCGTCCAGGAGCGCTGGGTCGCCGTAGCGTAGGTGCATGCCCTCTTGGTC
>JAFCZD010000602.1 GCA_019314525.1 Deltaproteobacteria bacterium | reverse complement strand
CGCAAGAGTTCGAGCTGGTGGAGCTCTGCCCCGAGGACGAGCTGGGCCTTGGCGTCCCTCGTCCGCCCATCGATGTTATCATCAGAGAGGGCGAGCTGCGCCTCTGGATGGCCGAGGAGCGGCGAGATCTCACCGAGCAGATGCATGCCTGGGCTCGCGAGCGTGTGCAACGACTGCTGCAAGAGGGGGTCAGGGGGGCAGTCTCTAAGGCGCGCTCTCCGAGCTGCGGTGTGGGTTCTACCCCCTACCTAGACGGCCAGAGCCTCGAGTGCGTGCGTTACGGAGACGGCTTCTACGTCATGGCACTGCGGGAACTCGCCCCAGAGCTGCCTATCATCGATGACGAGGCTTTGGCGGATGTGGCGTTGCGGGCAGCTTTTGTGGCGGCTGTTACGCGGTGAGTTTTGACGCTAACTCCTGTCGTTTCCCCTCCACCATGGCGTAGGGGCGGTGAATCCAGCTCAGTTGCTCGCCATTCAACCCGTGGATCTGGATACCCGTGAAGATGGCGTAGTCGGCCTTGGAGGCGTCGGCGGCCACGGCGATGAGCTCCTCGAGTTCTTCTCGAACGAGGGTATGGGCGGTGTGGGTTAGCTCCGCCAAGTTTGGTGTGGCACCCCAAGGCAGACGATCGATGAGGCGCCGGCGCAGCAGGCTTTGCTCGATATCGTCCCAGTGAAGGACCGTGTCGACCCTTCCGCTTTGCAGCTCGGCGAGGACCCCTGAGAGGGCCCCACAGGCGCTGGAGAGCCCTGGTCGTCCCGCGCGTCGCGAGTGGCCGAGTTCACCGCCCTCTCCAATGCCGATATGAGCCATCACGATGTAGACGTAGCGCTCTCTGCCCTCTTCGATGGGAGCGTGGCGGTGGGCGGCCTTCAGCCCGGTGTGGCCGCAGTTGACCATGCCCGCGAGGCTGGTGATGTCGAAGGCCTCTCCCCAGGCGCGCTGGACGGCCAAGCGCAATGTCCTGCAGAGCTCGTCGCGACAGACACCCACAATCGCGAGGGTGTTGGCGGCGGTGAAGCCGAAGGGTCCCAGGACCTCCCTCGTCTGCTCCACGAAGCGCCCTTCATCCAAGCTGCCAGGAAAGTGCTGCTCTACCGCGTCTGCAAAGTCCATGGATCCTAGTCCTACTCGGCGGAAGTAATGAACCGTTCAGAACCCACCCAAGAATCTGTGAGGGCGGGTTTCTGAACGGTTCCTTGGCATTTTTCTGCCGTCATCTCTCGTTTCTTTTGGTTCGCGACTTACGCCGCGAATGTCTAGTCCTCTCAGGTCGGAGAAGTTTGCCGGATTCGCTGCATGTCTGCAAAGCGTTCAGGCATCCAGACACGATCAGCCTGTGGAGGATCGCCAGGGGAACGTGATTTGCATGCTTCAAGGAGCATGACTTCAACAAGAATCGCCTCGTCGTTGGCTGGCATGGTGACATCTATGGTGGTAACTGATGAATCATACTAGGGTTTTATCGGTTGGCCTCCTGTTGGTGCTCACTGCTTGTTCCGCTGAGGACCCCGAAAAGCTCTCTCTCGATTTCGGAGGGGGGCAAGACAGCTTGCCACTTCAGCCCGATGGTCCGCTCACCTGTGAGAGTGAAGATCTGGTGGCGGCCCCTGCGCTGGATCCCGGGAATCCAGCGGTGCAGACCCCTCAGCTGCGTGTGCCTTTGCGGGGCAGCGCGCCTGGCGCCCAGACCATGGTGGCCAAGGGGGCTTCTGGGATCGCCCGTCCTGTGAGCGTCTCTAGCGATGGTCGCTTTTGCATCGACGTCGACTTGCTCCCGGACATCGACAACCGTATCACGCTGATCCCCTACTCGGGCTTGGGTTGCCCTGGGGAGACCATGCAGATCAGCGTGCGCCACGTCGCGAGCACTCAGCCCGACGCTGGGCCTACAGCCGAGGTGCAGAACGTGGCTCGAGACGCGGTAGTGACCACCGGAGGAGAGGCCCATAGCATCAAAGTTGGCAGCAAGGAGTTGCTCGTGGATGGCGACAGCAGCTCGTATGCGCGTTTCTCCATGACTGACTGGGATATTAACGGCGCTTGCGACGCATTCATCTGGGTCAAACTCGATTTGGGCAAGGTCTATACGGTCACCCGTGCGCTCTTGCGCTGGGCTGCCACGGCGGTCGAAGACCGAACCTATGCTACCGGCTACGCCGTACTGCTCAGTTCCAAGGAAAACCCCGTGGACCCGAGCACGAGCCACGCCGATTGGGTGACGGTGAAGAGCGAGATAGAGGGCGGCGCTGAGGACCCGACCCTCGTGTTTTCGCCCGAGCGTGCGCGTTGGGTCGCCGTGTTGCTCTATGAGGATGCCGCCACGCGCTTGATCCCGCCGCCCCAAGAGATCTTCGAGCTGGCTGAGATCGAGATCATGGGACAAGATCCCGATGCTGTGCCTGAAGCACCCATGGACAGCTGCAAGTGAGGGAGCCTTGGCCGATAAGGAGAGCTTCAACAAACCCCGGATGGCCATCAACCGTGTCTACACCAGGCGCGGTGACAAGGGAGAGACTTCCCTCGTAGGCGGCGAGCGCATTATCAAAGACGCGCCACGGATTGACGCCTACGGCACTGTTGATGAGCTCAACGCCTTCGTCGGAGCTGCTCTCTGCAGCTGTGGCGAGGGCATCGTTCAACACCCACGCCTGGCAGACCTCTCGGTGGTGTTGCGCCGGGTGCAGCATGAATTATTCAACCTGGGCTCAATCTTGGCGACGCGCCCCGACAAGGTGCACGAGGCGCAGCCGCGGGTGCGTGAAGTGGAGATCGCCCAACTCGAGGTTGACCTCGATCGCTGCAACGACGAGTTGCCGAGCTTGCGCTCCTTTGTTCTGCCGGGGGGCACACGGTTGAGCGTTGAGCTACACCAATGCAGGACTATTTGCCGACGGGCCGAACGGATCTGCATTGGCCTTTCGCGCGTTGAGTTGGTAGAGCCTGAGTCTATCGCTTATCTCAACCGGCTCAGTGACGCCTTCTTTGTCTGGAGTCGCTGGGCTGATCTGGCTCAGGGTGCGCAGGAGACGCTCTGGGAGCCCAACGTTTAGGCGGCAGAGCCTACTCGGCGAATTATTCAGGCCCCCAGCCCACGAAGGTCGCGCGCCCTTCGGCGCTCCGCGCCTCCGTCTCGAGCTCGTGCACGAGCTGCTGGAAGGATTGCAGCGCCTGTGGCTTGCCTGCCTCGAGGTCAGCGTGGAAGTAGCTGCGGTAAAAAACCTTGGGCCAAAGGGTGAGCGAGCCTTGGCTCCAGAGTCGAACCTGCCAGTGACGTGAAGGCGTGGGCTCGACGATGGTGAAGAGCGTCAAAGGCGCGATCAAGAGCTGCTCAGCGCCGACGGCGATCTGTACCCAGGCACCTGTGCCCCACAGTATCGAGGCGTTCTCATGCTGCAGGCCTAGGGTCACGTAGCGCCGACCCACCTCCAGCTTCTTACCGCGTTCACGCGTTCAGCGGAGAAACTCGCCCCCAGCCTTGCCCCTTGCTCGGCGCTCATCAGCTTTGCGCTGCACTCGATGATCACCTCTGAAGGGTAACAGGCATGGAGGGTGGGAGCTAGCACGCCAAACTCAGTGGGCGCGGGGTGGCAGGGTGGCCGCGTAGCCTTCGACTTTCAGGGCAGCGGGGCCACGTTCGAGGGCTCGTGCGACGGCTGCTACCAGCAGATCGACGTCTTCTTCGTTGTTGAAGAAGCCAAAGGCTGCGCGCAGGCAGAAGGGGGCATGGGGCGTGCTGCGGATCACCAGCGGCTTGGCGGCGGCCTCGGGGTGCGACAACTCGAGGGTGAGGGCGAAGAGCTCCCCTGGGCTGAAGGCGGGCAGATCGAAGGAGAGCAGCGGGCTGGCCTGCGCCGAGGGGGTGATCAGGTTCAGCCCTTCGAGCTTGGTGAGGCGTTCGCGCGCCGT
>JAFCZD010000601.1 GCA_019314525.1 Deltaproteobacteria bacterium | reverse complement strand
CAAAGGTTATCGCCGCAAGATCGTGCGCGGCGGCTCGTGGTATTGGCCCGCAGAGCACGCCACCACGATCTTCCGTCGCGCCCACGTGCCCTCCAACAGCCCCTACCACCACTTCGGCTTTCGCTGCGCGGCGAGCGTTGAAGAGATGAAGAAGCTGACGCCTTAGCTGGCGCCTTAGCTGGCGAGCCTGCTGGCGAGCCTGATCCGATTAAGTAAGATGCCCGCATGGAACTCGTCATGACCGGCATGGTTGTGGCGCAGGAAGGGAAGCCAGGGATCTTCACCTGAGCAGCAAAGAGGTGGATGATAGGTCCATCATGAAAAAGCTCAGCGCGCCGATGAAGAACTCTCTCTTGTTCACCACGCTCACCACGCTGCTCGTGATCACCGCATGCGGATCTGATGACGCTTGGCAGCAGGTGGACAACACGCCCGAGATGTTTAGCTTCGAGGGGGTCTGGGCTTTTTCGCCAAGCGACGTTTGGGTGGTGGGCTCGCCAGCGTTGGGCCAAAGAGCCGCAGCGGCTCATTTCGATGGACAACGCTGGACGGCCTCGGAGGTCGGCACAGCATACCTGGCCGGCATCTGGGCTTTTGCGCCCAACGACATCTGGGCGGTGGGTGGCGACCTCGTAGCGCGCTACGACGGTACTGGCTGGAAGACGACGTCTCTTGGTGAGCAAGGCGCGAGAGATCTGCAGGACATCTGGGGCAGCTCACCGACGGATGTATGGGCGGTGGGGGAAAATGGCGTGTTTCATTGGGACGGCAGCATTTGGCAGCAGCAGGCGCATGGTGAGGCCAGCGGCATCTGGGGTGCGAGCGCGGAGAATATCTGGACGGTGAGTACCTTCGACTTCAAGCACTACGATGGTGAGAGCTGGTCTACTTTTGAGCTCGACCTCTGGGGTGGAAACGGGGACCTCTGGGGATTTGGCGCAGACGATGTCTTCTTGGCTGCAGATGATGAGGCCCTCGCGCATTGGGACGGCACGGCCTGGGAAGAGCTGCGCAGTGATGATGTTTTTGGCGATCTGCAAACGGTGTGGGGATCGGCGTCTGATGATATGTGGGCGGCGGGCTCTTTCGGCGAGATCGCGCGTTGGGATGGAAAGACACTGCGCTCGGTGCGGCGTCAGGCGATGGGCTCACCCTATCTGATGCTCTTCAAGGCGATCCACGGTTCGTCAGCGACGGATGTGTGGGCGGTGGGAGGGATGCTCGGCGCTGAGGGGAATAAGGGCGTGATTTATCATTTCGCGGGTGATTAGGGTTCCGTTAGGTTCAACCCACCGCCCAATATGAATCATCTTCGACAACTCACCATACATAGAGGGTTGTGTAGGTATTTCAGGGGGCGGATGATGGAGCATGCGACGCACTCCCCTACTCGTGCCGGTCTTCACCACCGTCATCGTCTTCACCACCCCCAGCGCAGCGCCCACCCAACCCACGACCCAACCCACCACTCCCGGCTGCGCCCGCCCCACCTGTCACGCCGGCATCGAGGACATCCGCGCCCGCGACTCAAAGATGATGACGAAGATCCTCGCCTGGGGCGCCAAGGTCGGCGACGCCCAAGGCTGCGTGATCTGTCACGGTGGCGATCCCCTCGCCCCTAATAAAACACTCGCTCACAAAGGCGCGCCCACCACCCTGACAACCCAAGGCGGGCCTGACGCCTATTACCCCGACCCTGGCAGCCCATGGGTCAACAAGCGCACCTGTGGCCCTTGCCACCCCAGCCAGGTCTTCGCGCAAAACAACAGCTTGATGATGACCGAGGCAGGCAAAATCCAAGGCGTCGACTGGGCCTTCGGTGCCCCAAACGGCTACCTGCACCGCTGGGGAAATTACGACACGAAAAACCCCAACACGCCCACCAAGCGCCTCGGTAGCGAAACCTACCGCCGCTATATGCAGCACCTCAAGACCCTCGAGCCCAATGTCTTTGTAGACAGCATGGAGGCTGTGCCCGACGCGCCCAAGAGCAGCGCGGCTGTCACGAAGGACCCACGCCTCGCAGGCCTTTCGTATCTACGCTCGGAGTGCCAACGCTGCCACCTTGGCGTGCGCGGCCGGCAAACACGCGGCGACTACCGCGGCATGGGTTGTTCGGCCTGCCACATCCCCTACAGCAACGAGGGCTTCTACGAGGGCGGCGACAAGAGCGTCAAACAAGAGCCCGGCCACCTGCTCACCCATCAGATCCAGAGCACACGCGAGGTGAAGGTCACCCATAACGGCATCACCTACAGCGGCATCCCCGTGGAGAGCTGCACCACCTGCCACGATCGCGGCAAGCGCATCGGCGTCTCCTTTCAAGGGCTGATGGAAAACGCCTTTGGCTCGCCCTTCGCCGCGGATGGATCGAAGCAACCCAAGCTTCACAGCAAGCGCTACATCGCCATGCAGCAGGATATCCACTACCGCAAGGGCATGATGTGCCCCGACTGTCACACCTCCATCGACGTGCACGGCGATGGCTTCCTCGCGGGCTCCAACCTCGGCCAAGTGCAGATCGAGTGCACCGATTGCCACGGCACACCCCAAGCCTTTCCCTGGGAGTTGCCCCTCGGTTATGGTGAGGAGTACGCTGGAAAGAACGCTCAGAAAAAAGCACGCGGCCTGGCCACGACGCTCTCCCCTCGAGCACGCCAAGGCACCGTCTATTTGCGAGAGGACGGTTATGTGCTCACCGCGCGTGGCAACGCCTTCTCCAATGTGGTGCGTCGCGGTGACATGGTGGTGGTGCACTCGGCGGGCGGCAAAGATTTCGTCATCGCGCCGCTGAAGAAAAGGCACCTCGACGGCAAGCTGAAGCTCGACGCCCGCGTGGCGATGGTGAGCGTTGGCCGACACATCGCGCAGATGGAGTGCTACAGCTGCCACGCGCGCTGGACGCCACAGTGTTATGGCTGCCACGTGAAGATCGACTACAGCAAGAACAAAAAGGCCTTCGACTGGGTCGCCGCGGGGCGCAAACGCCTCGACCCGGCGCATGTCACCGACACCCGAGAGACAAGCTATCAGACCAACGTCGCAGGCCGTGTGCATGAGGAGCGCTCCTATATGCGCTGGGCCGACCCCATGCTGGTGGTCGATGGCGAAGGGCGTGTCAGCCCGGGAGCACCAGGATGCCAAGTCAGCGTGACCGTCATCGGCGACAAGGGCGAGACGATCTTGCAGAATCATATCTTCCGCACCCCCAAAGACACCGAGGGCGGCGCGGAGAAGGGGCAGCTCAGCCTCGATATGAGCCCCGTCCAGCCCCACACCACCGATCACGCCCGCCCCTGTGAATCTTGCCACGCGTCTGCCAAGGCGTTGGGGTACGGCATTGGCGGCGGCAAGCTCAACCGACCCTGGAACAAAGACCTCGTGGTGGACCTCGCCACGGCCCAGCAGAAGGTGCTGCCCAAGCGCACGCGCACACAGATCGCGGCGGTCAAAGGGCTGCAGGACGATTGGAGCCGCATCGTCGACGAAAAGGGTCAGCAGAAAATGACCGTGGGTCACCATTTTCAGCTCTCGGGCCCCCTGAGCGACGCACAGCGGCAGCGCACGGATCGGCGCGGCCATCATGTGGCCAAGGCCACAGGCCAGCTGCCCGAGACCACCCAAGAGCACCACGACCTGGTGCATAAGGTGGTGCTCTTCGCCGGTTGGGCGCAGGTGCTCGGCGCCTTGGGCGCCCTTGGCATGGGCGTTTTTGCTTTGGTATATATTCTGCGCCGTCGACGACGACGTCGAAACATGGAGGAATAGACATGCGAAGAATCACCCGAACCCTCGTTGTAGTCTTGTTCCTCGCTGGCGTGGCGACTGGCTGTGGTGACGACTCTGGCGTCGCCCTCGATGGTCCGACACCGACGTCAGAGTTTTCTGTCGATGGTCAGCAGCCCACGGATGGTGGTGTGGCTGACATGGCCGACATGGCTCCCCCGGCAGACCTCGGCGCACCTGTCACCCTCGCGGCGCGACAAAACCTCGTGGAGGGGCACTTCGCCACCTCGGCCAACTGTCAAACGTGTCATGGC
>JAFCZD010000600.1 GCA_019314525.1 Deltaproteobacteria bacterium | reverse complement strand
CACACGTGCCGCTGAAGAAGTTGCATGCATAGTTATCTGCGCACTGGTCTGAGTTTTGGCAGCGGCTGAAGCACTCACCCGTGGAGAGGTTGCACGCGTAACCATCAAAGCAGTTCGTGTCGGCGGTGCAAACAACCTCCTCCACGCAGGTTCCGCTCGCATTGCATGTATAGCCCACGGCGCACTGCTGCCTGCTGCTGCAAGTCGTGTAGCAAACGCTGTTGGGAAGATCGCAGGCATAACCCTCGCAGGGGGTGGGGTCTGTGCAGGTCGCAGGGCCTGTATCAGGGTTGGCTGTGGTTCCGTCAGCCGTGGGTGTGGTGCCATCAGCCGTGGGTGTGGCGCCGTCACCCGTGGGCGTGGTTCCGTCACCCGTGGGCGTGGTTCCGTCACCCGTGGGCGTGGTGCTGTCACCCGTAGGCAGGGCGCCGTCATCTGCGGGGGTCCCCTGGTCGAGGACGAACCCATCCCCCGGCAGGGCGCTATCTGCTCCGCTGTCGAAATTCAGAGCAGGGTTATCCTCGGTGCACGCGGTCGCCAAAAGCACGACGCATGAGAGCAGGGCGCAAGTTGACCTCTTCACGCTGGACCTCCTTGAAATTTTGGAACGAACCCAGTGTACACCCTGGCCGTGATTTTTGCGATTCGGGGAGCTATGTGGGAGACCGATTCTCCTCGAACCCGTCTCCTCTGAATGCTTCACTGGTGCTGCGGCTCTGGGCGATGAAGTGCGAGCGCACATTCGCGGCGTGTTGGAGCAGCTGACCTAGCCCTCAGAGGGTGGTGATGAAGTGAGTGATGGTATCGATGGCACGCACGGAGACGTGCCCCGGCTTATGATACTCAGCGGGTGTCGATGGACCCTCCCCCTCGATGAGGAGGTGGTTGGCCTTGTCTAGTGTCACGTAGCGAGCGTTTTGCTTACCCTTCATGGCTTTTTTCCAGCCTTCGAGGTCGGCCTTCGTCACCTGGTAGTCGCGCCCGCCCTGCAGAAAGAGTATTGGTTGGGCGATGCGCGCCGCGAAGCGCGTGAATGGGTGTGCTCGCAGGTCGAGCCAATAGCTGGCAGGAAGCCCAAGGGGTAGCAGCTTGTTGGGTATCTTGGCTGACAACCCCTTACTCTTGACGCGCGCCACCTTGGCCTGCAGCTTCTCTAAGAGGTGTTTTGCGTGGGAGTGGGGCTCTCCAGAACTCTTGGTGATGGCGGCGACTCGCTCGAGCACGACATCTTCGAGGGGGCGGCTGCTGGCTCCGAGGGCGATGAAGGCGGCGATCTTGGTGTCGCGCCGGGCAATGCGCGGGAGCACGCTCCCACCGAGACCGTGACCCAGGATGACGATGTGTTGCTGGTCGATGGCTTTGTTCTGACGTAGCGCAGCCACGGCTGCCAACGCATCGTCGATCGTCTCCTCTTTGACGGTGAAAGTGTCGATGCGCTCAGCCATGGCCTTGGCGTGGGTCTTGGTGCGTTTTTCGTAGCGCAGCACGGCGATGCCGCGCGAGGCGAGTCCCCAGGCGAGATCACGGAAGGGCTTGTTGGATCCGATGGTCTCGTCACGATCGTGAGGATGCGATTCATGCACCAACACCAAGGCTGGGAAGCCACGTGCGGGTCGCGCGCTCTTGGGCAGGCTCAGGGTCGCTGGGAGGACCCAAGGCGCGCTGCCAATAGACATGGGCTGCTCATGGAAGGTTTTGGGTTGGGCGTAGGGCGGGGGCGCGAAGGTGGGTGGGCTCTTTGTCTTGGTCGGGCGTGATGCTGGTTTCGGGTCACGGTAGAAGAGCCCAGCTACTTGTTTTTGGCGATCGATGGTGATCTGGACTTCATAGACTGCGCGCTCGAAGGCGCAGCGAAAGAAAACGAGGTGAAAGTGCCCGTAGGGCTGCTCCCGGATGCTCTCGAGGTGTTGGAGGGCGCCTGCGCGCTTAATCAACGCATCCCACACTCGCTGTAGGCGCTCAGCGTTCATGCGTTTACGCATCGCCGCCGAAAAGTAGCTGTCTACCGCGCGTTGATAATTTCCCGCGCGCAGCTCAGTGAAGAAAGCCTTGGCCACCGTGCGCTTGGTCGTGGACACTTGATTTGCGGGAGTGGTGGGAGTGACGTTTGGGGTGTCACGCTTTGGATTTGACTCACAGGCGAGGGCCAGCACCACCAGCAGCGAAAAGAACGGTTTCATCCTGTGCACCTCCGGCGGAGACTTTGACGAGTCAAGCGCGTCACGTCAACGCTGAGCAGAGCCGCTATCGTGGCTCTCGTGTTGCGACGAGGCATTGTGCAGCTAGACTTGCGTTCGTGGAGGTGTGGACGTGGGCAAGACGAGCAAGAAAATCGAGGCGTTGGAGGCCTGGCTCGGGGGTGTGGGTGAAGTGGCGGTGGCGGTGAGCGGCGGTGTGGACAGCGTCACTCTTTCAATGCTGGCTCATCGTACGTTGGGTGCGCGTGCGACGATGTTTCACGCGCTCTCGCCCGCGGTACCCTTGGAGGGGACCGTGCGCGTGCGGACCCTTGCCGCTGAGCAGCGTTGGGATCTACGTATTATCGATGCTGCAGAACTCGCCGATCCGAATTATCGTAGAAATCCCGTGGACCGCTGCTTCTATTGCAAGTCGAACCTCTACGCCACCATCATGCGGCAAACGAACGCCACCGTCGTCTCTGGGACGAATCTAGACGATCTCGGCGATTTCCGGCCGGGTCTCCGGGCAGCGGCCGAGGGGGCTGTACGACACCCCTTTGTCGAGGCGGAGGTGTCTAAGGTCAACGTGCGCAAGATCGCGCGTGCGCTAGGGATGGCGAAGCTCTCTGAGCTGCCTGCATCGCCCTGCCTGGCCAGCCGCGTTGAGACAGGGATCCTGATGGACGCCCATATGCTGCGCGCCATCGATCGCGCCGAGCAGGTGGTGGGGCGGCTCTTGGCGCCAGAGGTGGTGCGTTGTCGCGTGCGACATGAGGTGCTCGCTGTGGAGCTCGACGACCGAGCCTTCAGGGCGCTCACGTCAACACGGCGTGAAGAGCTGGTGATCAAAGTCAGCGATGTCTTTCGCCAGGGTGGCGTGGACAAACCTGTGATCTTTGACGTCTACAAGATGGGCAGCGCGTTCTTGCGCTGACACTCACAGCTCAGCTCCTCGAGGGGTTGCGCGTCTTGCGTCCCGTTGAAGCGCTCGAGCGCAGCACGCAGCTTCTGCGTGCACCGTTCACAGCCCGAGGGGAGTTGACTGGCTGGGAGGTTCTCGTGGCTGAGGCCCACCTTCAGCGGCAGCAGCTCAGCGATGATGCGCACCACCTGCACCACGGACCAGAGGCTTGGGGGCTGGTAGCGACCCTCATCCAGTGCTGTCTTCAGCGGCGTCCCGTCCACCACGAAGGTGGGCTCGAGGGCGATGCGCGTGGGCAGCGCCAGACGTCTTTGATAGCTTCGTCCTCGCTTGTGTCCATGGGTTTGAGCAGCAGGTAGACCACCAAGCCGACGCCCCTGGCAGCGAGTTTTTCGCAGGCGCGCTCAAAGGCGCCCAGTGTGAAGCCTTTGTTGATGCGCTCTTCGCGAATGGTTTTGTCGGCGCTCTCGAGGCCGATGGCGACCTCGAGCTGAGCGCCTTTGCCCAAGGCTTCATGGGCCGCCTCGAGCTTCTCATCGGTGATCAGCTCTGGGCGCGACTCTACGAGCACGCGCTTGAGGCGGGGTAGCGTGCTGGCTCGGCGCAGCAGACCCCCACGAGCTTCGGCGGGCACCTCCTCATCCGCGAAG
>JAFCZD010000599.1 GCA_019314525.1 Deltaproteobacteria bacterium | reverse complement strand
GAAAACCCCGAGTGGCGCTACCAAGCCATGCAACTCTCCCTCGAGTTGGGCGACCACGCGCGTGCACAGGCACATCTGGCGCAGATGCCCGCTCACAACGCCGCGAGCCCTGCAGGCTACCGAGGGGCCCAGCCTGCCGACGACCCGCTGCAGGATGACGCCGGATTCTGCTGCCCCTGCGGTGCTGCACAGAGCTACTCGAGCATCGTCGATTGTGCTGCTGGCTGCGGAGCAGACCTCGGCTGTTTCACCCATATCTGTGCCTACACCGCCCAATGCCAAGGGGGTGGCCTCCCCTTCTCTCTGCAGCTCAAGCTCTGTATCCCCCCCGTAGGAGCACAAATCTGCTTTTCCTTCGATACATCGGGCAACCTCGGTGTGCACCTCGGCGCCTCGCTCTTCAACGGCTTCTTTGGCGTCAGCGCCGGGTTGCAGTTCAACACTATCAGCGGCCGCGTCAACGTGGTGGCCGACGCAGGGCTGGCAAAGCTGCCCATCAACATGGGCACCTCCTTGTCTGTGGACCTCAGCAGCGGAAAGCTCGAAGGCGCCGTAGGTCTATCGGACAAGAGCGGGGCTTTCACGGGTCAAGTCACGCTGCTCTCGAAGTAGCGAAAAGGGGGACTGAAGATGGCGGGCAAGATGATCATCGCAGCATTGCTGGTGGTGGCAGGGACGCTGCTGGCCATGGCCGAAAAGGGCCATGAAGAGCGCTTACAAACCCTCACCGAGAGGGTGACGACGTGCGGCGCGAGGCGTGGCGTCGGTCCAGCCCTCGCCGACGCGGACGCTTCGCTCTACCGGCAGCTTGTCGACAAGCAACCAAGGGAGAGTCGAGCAGCATGTCTTCGTGCGGTAGAGGGGCTCTCCTGTGCGCAACTCAACGTCCATAGGCTGCCGCACGCATGCCACCGAGCAGCGCCAAAGAACGCCAACCTTCAAAGGCGCCGGCGCAGCAGCCAGAACAGCCCCAACAATCCGAGGGCCACGCCCGACGACGATCCGCCCACCTGACACCCACCCACGAGCAGAGAGTTCTCACCACCCGCTGTCACCTTCACCGCCGCTCCCGCGTCCAGGCCCACAGCCCCGCCATCCTTTGGGGCTTCGACGCCCAGATCATCAACGGGATCATCAATAGGGGCAGCACGAATCTCGAAGGTCTGGGCAGACTCTGCGCGCAGATCCCCCGACACCACGGCGACACGGCAGCGGGTCGAGGGGTGCTCTGGCACCGCCCAACTCAGCCGTCCCCAGTCCATGCTGTCGCTATTCACGGCGGTGATGGGTAGCCAGCTCAAGCCATCATCGAGGGTGACCTCCAGCCGCACCTGGGCGACGCCGGTGCCCTTCCATTGCAGGTTCTCATGGCTGCCCACGATGAAGACCTCTCCACCCACAGGCCGCGTCACCTCGAGGAGTTGATCCTCGGTGACCCTCACCACCAGCGCGTCAGCGCCGATGAGGTCCCCATCACTCACGCTCAGGCGCAAGACGAACGCCCCCACAGACGTGAAGACCATCAATGTTTCCAGCGCATCAGCCGTCTCGATCTGAAGCGCGTCGGGGCCGGACACCTGCGTCCAAGCATAGGTCAACGCGCTGCTGGGCAACCCATCGTCTTGGACCACACCTGACAAGAGGAGCGCGCTGCCCACCGTGGCCACCCGATCGCCTCCCGCGACCACCGTGGGCGCTGTGTTTTCGGCCGGCCGCGACGTTACCCTCAGCGTGGCCGCGCTGCTCGCGATGACACCTGCGGGGTTTGTGACCACGCAGCGAAAAGTCGCGCCATCGTCACTCAAGCTTGCATCCTCGAGTTCGTAGCTGGCCACCGTAGCCGAGGCGATGTCCTGGCCGCCGCGCTGCCATTGATAACTCAAAGGATCGCTACCGCTGGCCCTCACCGAAAAGGAGACGTCTCCACCTTCCGTGATCGTCACACTCGCGGGGTGCGCGTCAATATGCGGAGGGTCGAGGGGTGGATCGACGATGGTCCTGCCCTCCACCCAAAAGTCCCCGGCTGAGTCGAAGGCATAAGAGCCCTCAGCGTTGTTGGTGACAACGATGCGCTCTTTGTCTACCCAATTGTAGAGCACCTGGTTGGCGCCTGTGGCGCCGCGCTTGCCAAAACCGAGGTGCACGCAGAACCAATCGCTCGAGTTCGCCGACCAATTGTTGCGGTTGTGCTGGGTGCCACTTGGCGGCCCTCCCCACGCCTCAGCCTCGGCGTGAGTAAAGGCATAGAGGATCTTCGTCACATCATTCCAGGGGCGGATCTCCACCCCATCGTGGGGTGTATTCCCCCGGAGAAAGACCTCGCCCTCAGGGTCAAGCCCCGTGCTGCAGCTGAAGCGCTCGGTAGAGCGCGCCAGATCGAGCTCACCCGCATCGCGCAACATGTCGTACGCAACGATCCTGCCGTAGGGCTCAGGTGGCGTATCATCCGTACGCAGCACCGCGCGCGTGACGTCTGCCGAGATGAAAAACCGCCACACGCCGTGGGTCCAGCTGACCACCGCCTCATCCTTCTGCGTGGCAGCGTTTACGCGCCTGAGAACACGCGAGCGCGCGGGCTCTTCGAACCCGCCGAGGTTGTAATAAATCCAATCCCCGCGAGGCCAATCAAGGTGGGCTTCGGGGCGCGTGGTTGCGAGGTTTTTCACCGCGCCGCCGCTGGTGCTCATCACTTGGATCGCACCGCTCTGCGCGATGAACGCGACGTGCGTACCGTCTGGGCTGATCACCACGGCGCGGGCGGGCCCGCTGTGGAGCTTGGTGTGTTTGACTGCTTTGTTGTGGGTGATGTCATGGCGCCAGATCTCACCATAGCCGCCGTAGAGGTTGTGGTTCGTGCCCGTCCAGTGGGTGGTCACAGCAATACCGTCCATTGCATGGGCGGGCTGCGCCAGCGCCACAAACGCGACAATCCACACACTCTTGATGCCCATGCCCATGGCCCGCGTAGAGGTGCAGTTCCCATGCCGGACAAAAACACCATCAAATGTTGGGGTTTATCGAAACGTCAGCGCAGGACTGTCGAGCTTTCGCTCAAAGAGCACCTGGTTGTAGTGCAGCTGTACGACACTTGCTCCGGAGTGGTGGTATGTCATGCGTTTCTAGCTTCCAAGAAATGGGCTATTCATTGGCCAAACACCCTTTATTGGCTAATAATTGGCTACCTGTCGCCATTCGAGGCTCATAACCATGCATTCCTTCGAACCGACGTTTCTTTCACACCTCAGGCTCTCTCCGGCCAGCACATGGCTCATGGGCGCCTGCATGGAGGCCAAGGGCAAACAAGAATTGTGGTTGCAACAACGAGCCGAGGTGCTGGAGGTGCTTCGCGAGATGGCGGTAGTGCAGAGCGTTGAGTCATCCAATCGCAAGAGCGCTCCGAAGAAGAATTGGTGGGTTACCGTCAGGCCCTACGTTGGATTCACGATCACCACAACGACATCGGAGTCACTCCCGACTCCATCTTGCGTCTGCACACGCTCTGCCAGGGTGGCACATCGGGTGATGCTGGCCGCCTCAAGGCGCGAAACAACGAGATCATCGAGCTTCTGCCCAACGGTGAACGACGCGTGCGCTTTGTACCGACCTCCGCTGCCGATACCCCCCACGCTCTGGAGCAGCTCTGCCTCGGTTATCGAGATGTGATTGCGCAAGAGGGTATCCCCCCACTCTTCAGCATCGCTGCTCTGGTCTTCGATTTCCTCTGCGTCCACCCCTTTCGCGACGGAAATGGCCGCGTCTCTCGCCTATTGACCCTCCTCGTCTTACGCCGCGAGGGCTTCCATGTTGGCGCCTACATTGGTCTCGAGCGCTTGGTGGAAAGCAGCAAGGAGGGCTACTATGACGCGCTGGCGCGCTCGTCTGAAGGGTGGCATCAACAAAAACACGATCTCCACCCCTGGCTCCATTTCTTCCTCTCCACGCTGCGGGCGGCCTACGGCGAACTCGCTGAGCGTTTCGAAAAAATGCAGATCGCTCCCGATGGAAGAAGCGAGCTCGTACGGCGAGTGATCCAACACCAGACACGTTCCTTCACCCTCGCCCAACTGCGCGCCCTCTGCCCAACAGTGAGCACCCAGACCATCAAGAAGGTCTTACAGGAGTTGCGCCGCCGAGGCGATCTGAAGCTGGAAGGCAAAGGGCGTGGGGCAAGGTGGAGCAGAGCCCTACCAGAGTGAACGGTCTATCTCGCTGCATCTCTGTCGGCGCTTTGGGACGTCGACACGAC
>JAFCZD010000020.1 GCA_019314525.1 Deltaproteobacteria bacterium | reverse complement strand
CGCAGCATGCCTCGGGGTGCCGAGGCGTTCGCTTTGGACGAGGGCCTTGAGAGCATCTGTCGAGGTCGTGAAGCGGTGGCCAGGGGTAGACGCACACCCTGTAATCTCCTCAGAGGTATTCGCTCCCAGGCCCGCTGCCAACGCTATTACGCTGCCTCTGTGGGGCGACCCTCAGCGTGCCCCAAGGCTGGTTCCATGGCCTATGAGGGGCTCTGCGCGGCGTTGGCCTGGCGTGACCCGTCGTTCTGTCGTTTGGCAAGAGACCGCCGAATTCCGCTCTGCGTTGGTGCGCTCAAGGGTAAGAAGGCCTGCACGCAAAAGAAGGGGCGAGCGAGGGTGCGTTGTGCAGCAGCGGCTGCCACCTGGAAGGGCAAGCTCAAGGTGAAGAAGCCCTTTTTGCCAACGGGCTACCAGACCGTGTTGGAAGCGCGCATCACTGCGCTCTCGAGCCTCGCGCTCCCTGGCAACGTGGCGAGCTTCACGTCCAAGCGCCTCCACCGTGGGGTGCTCTTGGCTGACAAGCCTGGCCACGGAGATGCCTTCGCTATCCTGCAGAACCTGGCGCCTGTGCCCTATTCCGGTCGCTATGACCCAGGGCCGCACATCAAGCTCTGGGTTCCTCTGCCCCAAAACGGCATGCCAGGGAGGGTGCAGGTCCAATCCCCATCGGCGGGCGGCTCGCTATCCTTTCGAATTCGAGGCCCCAACCGCTCCATCAGGCTGGCGATCACGGGGGGCAAGGTCACCTTCAGTCGCCTTGAGCGCAAGGTGGGCGGGCGCATCATCGCGACCTTCTCCTTGCTCGCTGGCAATGGCGTTGACCGCGTGCGTCTCGAGGGGCGCTTGGACACCTTCGTGCGGCAGCTGATCCCCCTGTCACGCATGGGTCGCACCATCGGCTATCGTGCGAGCACGATCACCAAGCGCCGCTATGGCTACAACCGAGGCCGCTTAAGGGTGAAAGAGGTCGCTCAGGTGAAAAAGAGCATTCGTAAGCTCTCGGAGAGGCGCTATGAGGTGGACAACGCGCTGCGTGACGCGGTGGTCAAGGATACCGCGATCATGATCACTGGGGCCTCTATCTATCGTTATCGGGGGAAGCCCAAGGGCTACAAGCTCTCACGCGTCTATCGCAACAGTGTGCTTTGGCAGCTTGGGTTGCGTGACCGAGATGTGCTGCTCTCGGTCAACAAGAAGAAGCTGAGCAGCCGAGAGGCGGTGTTCATTGCCTATGCGAAATTTCGGCGCGCGCGGAAGCTTACTTTGGAGCTCCTCCGCAATAATGACACGATCAAGCTTGTCTATCGGGTCAAGCGCACACGCAAGAAGAAGGATGGCAAGCTGGTGCTCGGGGAGGACAAGTCCAAACCCAGCGCTGGCATCCTGGGCACCAAAAAGAAGCTCAGGGGAATCTTCAGGAGCGGCTTAGGACTGAAGGGTTCTGTCGGTGTCGGTGGAGGAGTCGTGGGCATGGGCCGTGGGGGCGGGGGCCGTGGGGGCGGGGGCCGTGGCTATGGGACGGTTGGGTTGGGTACTCTTCCGCTGCTCAAAAGGAGGTCACCAAAGAAGAAGAAGCTGAAGAAGACCCCATGATTCGTGATACCTCGGGGGGTCACTTTTGGCCGAGCAGCAGCTCGATCTCCGCCAGCAGTTCGCGTTCCTCCTTGACCACCGCCATGTCCGAGAGCAAGAACGACTGCAAGGCGATCATGACTTCGTCTTTGCGAGATTTCAGCACGCCGAGGTTGGGCGCGGGAAGCGCCTCGTCACCTGAGAGGTAGCTCTCGAGCTGTTCGCAGTCCTGGTTTAAGGAGGTTGGTCGAAATTAGGTTGGCAAGTGGAAAGATAATTTCGACCAGCTGACTAAGGTGTTGTCTGAGTCGTTTTCAAAGCGCGAAGCTCAGCAGTCCCTCTACGGGGAAAGCGCTCCGCGATGTATTCCTCCACCATCTGCATGAAGCGCTCTGCCATGTCAGGACCCTCGAGGGTTACGACCTTCTCGCCGTCGATATAAACCGGCGCACGGGGCGCCTCGCCGGTCCCAGGTAGGCTGATGCCAAGGTCTGCATGTTTTGACTCGCCCGGCCCGTTGACCACGCAGCCCATGACCGCGACACGAAGGGTCTCGACTCCAGGGTA
Source organism: Deltaproteobacteria bacterium (assembly GCA_019314525.1). Classification (GTDB taxonomy): domain Bacteria; phylum Myxococcota_A; class Polyangia; genus JAFCZD01. Next base: position 25,549 of record JAFCZD010000020.1, on the reverse strand, counting down.
GTTGCCGCGCCACTCAGACATCTTCTCGCGGAGCTGCTGTTGAATGTCGCGCGCAAGACGTTGAAAGAGGGTCGACGTGGTGCGGCCACAGCCAGGGCAGGCGCTGACGGTGGGCGTGAAAGCGCGCAACCCCATGCTCTGCAGGACATTCTGAGCGACCTCGACCTCAAGGGATCGTGAGCCGCCAGGCTCAGGTGTGAGAGAGACACGGATCGTGTCGCCGATACCACGTACCAGCAGCGGGACCAAGGCAGCCGTGCTGGCTACGATGCCACGAGGGCCCATTCCTGCCTCTGTAAGGCCGAGGTGCAGCGCGTAGCGGCAGCGATCGGCGAGGCGCGAGTAGACACGCCAGAGATCGGGTGGATTTGAGACCTTGGCGCTGATCACGAGTCGATTAGCGGCGAGGCCATAGCTCTCGGCGGCCTCGGCGGAACGCAGAGCCGAGGTGACGATGGCGTCGACCATCACATCCGATCCGGGGCGAGGCGTCTCGGATTTGGCATTTTCATTCATCAGCTCAGCCAGCACCTGCTGATCGAGAGAGCCCCAGTTGACGCCAATACGCACCACGGCGCCGTGATCTTTGGCGACCTCGATCATGGTGCGAAAATTGGTGTCCTGCTGTCGCCCAGGCCCGACATTTCCCGGGTTGATCCGGTATTTGGCGAGGGAGCTGGCCATCTTCGGGTAACGGGTCAGGAGTTGATGCCCGTTGAAGTGAAAATCGCCCACTAGGGGCACATCCACCCCCGCGTCGTTGAGGCGAGCGCGGATCTGAGGCACGGCCTCTGCTGCCGCGGGCGTATTGACGGTGATGCGAACGAGCTCCGAGCCTACCTCTGCCAGCTCGAAGGCCTGACGGGCTGTCGCCGCGACGTCAGAGGTGTCGGTATTGGTCATGGACTGCACAACCACTGGGTTTCCTCCACCCATCACGATGTTGCCCACGCGTACAACGAGGGTCTCGTGACGAACCAAGCTGCGTTGCTCACTCATCGCGGGTAATCCTCCAATGACCACAGATTAGCGTATCTCTACAGTTGAGGCTAAATCGAGGTGGAATCGAGGTCAAATGGTGCTGAATCACGGTCGAAGTTGACCGAAGCCACCCCTATGGACATAGAATCCCTAAACGTTCGCGCAGAGAGATGCCAAGGAACCCGTCAGAACCCCGCCCTCACAGCTTCTGGGGTGGGTTCTGAACGGTTTATTACTTCCGCTGAGCAGGTCTGGCTATGGACGACATGAGGAATATCTGCGAGACAGAGCAACCTGTGGTTGCCGGCAGACGTACCAATAATATGCGACTTTTCTGCGAGGAGATGCGTATGCGCATCCTATTTTCAGCGCTCAGCGTGGTGCTCTTGATTGGGCTTGGTTGTCCGGCCTCGAGCACACCTAGCGCGCGCTACCCCACCACCCAGGGCACAAGTCAGCCTACGTCTCAACCCCAGAGCGGGCCGACGTTGACACCGCAGGAGGAGATCCCCGCAGACCGTCGCGTCAGGGCCTACCTCAACGGCGTCTCACGGGTGATGGACATCGACGAAGCTCGCTCCTACGGTTTCACCATCATCGATTTGGGCGACGATTGGGTGCCCTATATTTTTTGGTCGCAGACGCCAGGCAAAGAGGATCGAAAGCCCAACGAGACTCAGAAGTACTACGTTGACCTTGCCAACGACCGGATCAACCTCGATGGGGCCAGCTTGCGTCGCTGGGAACGCAATTATCTCGAGGTCTATGGCATCCCACCCACCCTCTCGGTGTTGCAGCGGCGCTTTGTAGAAGACGACAAGAACCCATGCTTCAAGAAGCTCGACAATGAGGCCTTCGCTGAATATCACGGGCCTGTTCGGGTGGTGGATCCTAGGGGGAGCGAGCGCTTGCGTAAACGCTACTACTCGGCACGAGGGAACTACAAAAAGGCCCTGCGTAGGGCTCGGGTACGTACTTTGGAGCAGCTACTCCAACGCCCGGCGAGCGCAAAAGTGGCTCGCACCTATCAGCGCCTCAAGTGGCAGATCAGCGCTGTGGCCGCGATGCAGAAGCGCCTCGCGTGCGAGGGCATGTACGGGCGCCGCAGGCCGCGCGTCAAGCCTGGGATCATCAACTGGGCCGTGCGCGTGGCGCTCAAGCGCTTCGAGAGGAAACACAACGTGTATGGCTGGGGCATGATCTTCGGCAACACCGCCAAGGCGCTGGGCAATACTCCCCGACAGAATAACTTCGAATCTCTCAAGCGGGTGATCGCTGAGCGTGTGGTCGGCGCCACGGGGATCCTCGAAAACGGGAGCCGTAAGAGTCGGTACACGACTGCTGATGGTGGAAGAGCGCAGGTACGAGATCTGGTGAGCGAGTTTGGAGCGGCGGCACTCCAACAGATGGGCCTCACCGACGCCGACAAGGCCTACGCTTGGATCATGGCACGCACCAAAGCGGAGCTCGCACACCAATGGGTGGCCGTCAAGTTGCCGAAGCTCCCCGAGTATTACAACGACCAGATGGACCTCAGCGTTGTCATCGATCGTGGTGACGTTTGGTATGACCTACCCTTCAACGAGAAGACTGGCAAACGGAAGGGGCAGCCGCGGAGTCGCTTACCCTCCTTCACGCTCTATACAACGTACCGTGATCAGAAGATCCCCCTGGTGCGCTGGCGTACCACCATTGGCGGGTGGCAGAAGGAAAAGCGTGGCGAGCAGGAGTACTACAAATACAAGATCTCAGACGTGGGCAAGCGTGTCTGGCGCAATATTGTCGCGGGCCCCGTGTGGGTGCCGCCCAAAGCAACACCCACCACAGACCTGGTGAAGTTTCGCAGCGTCCTCGGAAAATCGCAGCGGGTGGTGTCCCAGAGCACCTTCGGCCCAGGCTACGCCTCGGCCTACGGGCTGGTGGCGGCCTATCACGTCACGAAGGGTGGGCGCGACAATCAGGTGCGCACCCATGGCACGGTGAACTACATGAGCGTGCGGGCTGGGTTCTCCCATGGTTGTCATCGTCTCTACAATTATCGCGCCGTGCGGCTTTTTTCTTTCGTTCTGCGCCACCGGGAGTTCGACCGGCGAGGGCAGACCCGCTTGGCGTATCGCCACCGCTTCGAGCATCGGGGTGAGGAGTTTCAGATCAACCTCCACACTCGTGGCTATTACTATGAACTCAAGCCCCCGCTGCCCGTAGAGGTGCTCGAGGGTCGTATTCGAGGCAAGGCCAAAAAGCCCTTCCCGAACTATGTGAAGAAGCCCTCAGTGCTCTACCAGGAAGATCTGCCCAAGCTCCAACAGAGGGGCAAGAAGAACAGCATGTCGCAGCAGCAATCCTTGTAGCTAGACCTACCTGGCCGGATCCGCAGCATTTCCCTGCCGTCATCTCTCGTTTTTTTGGCTACTACGGGCAGGTCGTGAGACAGCGTGTGAGGGAAGCGTCTGCCTTCCGGAAGCACGCATTGCGACCATCCCGATCCGTGGCGGGGATCCCACGGCAGCGTTGATATGCGCGGGATTTGGCGCGGTAGCATTGGGTGTGGCAGGGGCCCTGGGGAGTTGCCTCTTGGCCCCACGACGAGCCGCTGAGCACCAAGGCCAGGACCAATAAGAAAGCAACGGAGATGGCTCGCAACCCCATACTCCTAAGTGTACCGAGCTGTGGGGCTTTTACAACCCATGGGGTGGGCGGGGTGGCTTGCAATAGGGTCGCGGAAAAAGTAGGTTTCCACGCGTCTTGCTGCAGCGCGGCAAAGAGCGTGGTTCGGCCCAACGAGGGCGTGCGAAAAAAGAGGTATCCCACTTGAAATACACGAAACTTGTCTTGCTCTATCTGGTGCCCCTGCTCATGGTCACCGTCGGTTCCTCAGTGGTAGCGCGTTCTAAACGCACAAAGAAGCGCAGCCTGGCTGAGATCGCGGCCATGGAGTGGAAGCTGGAGCAGGCGACGGATGCCCTGCAAAAAGGGGGTACCCCCCAAGCACGCTTGGCTGCCCTGGTTGACCTGGCGAGCATTGACGACGCTCGGGTGGTGCGCCCCCTGGCCCTCTCGCTTCGGGAGGATCCTTCGGCTGAGGTCCGCAAGAAGGCCCTTGAGGCCATTGCTCATTTTCGTACGCCCGAGGTCAAAGGGCTCTTGCTCTTGACCAGCCAAGGGGATCCCCGCGCGGGTTTGCGTGAGCAAGCCAAAGGGGTGCTCGCCAAATTCCCAAAACGCATGAAACCTGCCCGCTTGGTGCTAAGAGGCAAGGCCTTCGTCGCACCCAAGAAGGTTGACGATGCTGCCATCAAGCGCGCGCTGGCTTCACCGTCTGGTGAGGCGCGGCTTTGGGCGGTGGGCGTTGTGGCGACGCTCAAGACGCTCAAGATGCGCCAAGCATTGCTCGCTCATCATCTAGGGCAAGATCCTTCAGCCCGAGTGCGTGCGCGCTGCGCTGAGGCTTTGGCGAGCATGGGAAAAAAGCAGCTGCCGAGGTTGATCAAGGCCATCGAGGATGGGGATCCCACGGTGCGCTTCCAGGTGGCGCAGGCGCTGGCGCGTTTCGACGACGCAGGTGTGTTGCGGGTTTTGCAGCAAGTGGCGCAGGCAGATGTGGACGCAACAGTGCGTGCAGAGGTCCGTGATTTGCTCGAACCCTCCACAAGGGTTGGCCGCCGGCTCTTGCGTGAGCGCATCGCAAAGCTCTCTTCCCCCAACCCTGCCCAGCGCATCGCCGCCATGGACGATCTCGCGCAGTTTACCCAATGGCGCGCTCTTCAACCCATGGCGTGCAGCCTGCTTCGCGATAAGAGCGTGCAGGTTCGCGCCAAGGCAGCACGGGTCCTGTCTACGATGCACGACACCACAGTCTTGGCCGCCCTCAGGGCCGCTGCGGCGGTAGAGCCTGACGCAGCACAGAAGAAGTTGGTGCGTAAGCTGCTCAAGGGTCTCCGTCGCCGCGTGGACCAGCTCGTGAAAGAGTTGAAAGCCAAAGATGAGACTACGCGTGTGCGAGCTGCGCGGCTGCTGGGCCAGGCTGCCTACCCACCAGGGCTCGCGCCGCTGATCGTCGCATTGAAAGACGCCTCGCCCCGCGTCCAGCGCGCAGCCGCGCGAGCTTTGACCCACTACCATGAGAAGGCGGCGAGCGCCGCGCTCAAGCGCGCCTCTGGCAGCGCTGATAGCAAAGTCCGGGCGATCATCGCGCAGCGCCTGCGGGATGAGAAGAACTTCGCCGGCTGGCGACGCTTCTATAAGAACGCTGATCGCATGGTGGCCAAGCTCTTTGACAAAGACCCCATATGGCGTCGCGATGCCGCGCTGGCTTTGGCCATCGCTGGGGTGGAGCGCGCCGGCATCCACCTCATTCGCATCCTGGCCAAAGACAAGGACGAGAGTGTACGTCTCGCGGCGGCTTGGGCCTTGGTGTTGATGCCGAGCCCAGCGGCAGAGAAGGCGCTGAAGATCGCCGCGGCGAAGGACAAGAGCGAGCGTGTGCGCTTGGCCACGCGAAAATATCTGGTCATCGACAAGGTGAGCGTTGACGATCTTCGTCAGCAGCTCTCCGATTCACGCGCCAGTGTGCGTGCGGACGCGGCCGAGGCACTCTCCCTGCGGGCGTCCGGTCGGGTGCAATATGACATGATCAGGGCCGCTGTCTGCGATCCTGCGGCCGATGTTCGTGCTTCGGCGTTGCGTGCGTTGGCGCGCATTGGCAGCAAGTTGGCCAAGAGCGTGATGCGCACGGCCATGCGCCGTGACAACGAAAAACGCGTCAAGCGCACAGCGTTGGTGATGTATATCCTCGCTGGTGGGCGTTAGACCGCTCCCAGCTCTTCCTTTTCCCAACTCCTAGTCCATCCCCAATCCGTCTGCTACCCTTGAAGGGCAAGCCGCGTTGGCTTGTTAGCCTGGAGCTTAATGTGAGATCTCGCTACCTTGTCCAGCCGGGACTGCTGATGGCGGCCTTTGCGCTGGGCGCGGGCTGTCTTGGCGATGGCACTGATCCCCCAAGTACTCACGACCTGAGCCGTCCCATGGATGGCCCGGTGCAGTTGGCAGCACCCAACATTGAACGGGGATCCATCCCTACGATCACCTGTCAAGGTGAGGTGGGCGTTATTGGTAGCACCCAGCCAGGTTTCAACGTCTACGCGACGGGTGGTGCGAGTTCTGGCATCACCACGGCCAACAGTTCAGGTCGTTTCTGCTTGCCTGTGAGCCTCAATCGCGATCAGCTCAACACGATCAATGTCTACGCGACCGATCCACAGACAGGCCATTTGAGCGCACCGGCGACGTTGGACGTGACACACCGTTCAAGCTCAGATTGTCAGACGCCGATCCTCGACGGTGGTGTGGCGCCTGACCCTGAAAACGTGGCGCTTGAGGCTGAGGTGACGTCCATGGAGCCGCCAAAGACTGGCATGGTGAGCGCTCTGAACGATGGTAACCCCTCCACCTTCGCCCTTTGGGAGAGTGACCAATGGGTGCCTTTTTTGGCCTATGATGGTTGGGTCAAGCTCACCCTGAAGAAGCCAACGGCTATCTCCAAGATCATTCTTCGCTGGCGCGACAACTACAGCTCCGTAGAGAAGTATTTTGGTGCTGACTACAAGATCATGGTCAGCCTCACCGCTGATGCGGGCGATCCCCAAGATGGCGGTGTGTGGACGACTCTGAAGACCGTCAAGGCCGGCGATGGTGGTGAGGATGCCCTTGAGTACAGAGACAACCAGCCCATGGCCCTGCACATCGCGCTCTGGCTGCAGTTCGATGGTGAGACTGGTGTCACCAGCTACGATGAACTCTTCGCCCTCGCCGAGTTCGAGGTCTATGACACCCCCGGCTCGACCAGCCAACCTCCGCCGACCCCTGGTGTTTGCGCTGGGGCGTTCTAGGTTCACTCAGGTACCTCGTGAGCAAACATGCACGCTTGATCGATAGCCACGCCCACCTCGACTTCGAGCAATTCGACACCGATCGTGGCGCGGTGCTCTCACGTGCTCGTGAAGCTGGCGTTGAGCAGATCATCACCATTGGTTGTCAGCTCTCATCATCACGCGCTGCGCTCGCGCTCGCTTATGAGCATGAGGAGATCTTCGCTACCGCTGGGGTGCACCCCCATGAAGCGGCACGTTTTGATGACGCGCTCTGGAGCGAGATGGAGGCGCTTTGGCAGAGTGGCGAGGCGGTGGCTATTGGTGAGATAGGGCTCGACTACTTCTATGATTTTTCTCCGCTTGAGCGGCAGCACGAAGTCTTTGTGCGACAGCTAGACGCCAGCGCCAAGACAGGGCTCCCTGTGGTGATCCATGTGCGTGATGCCTTCAACGATTTCTTTCGGCTGATGGAAGCACACCCTCCCGCCGCTGGGGTCCTGCACTGCTTCACCGGGGGTCCGGCGGAGGCCGAGCGTGCCCTTGCCTTGGGGCTCTATCTCTCTATCTCTGGTATCGCGACCTTTCCGCGCGGCGGCCACGTGCGGGAAGCGGCGCGTTTGGTGCCCAACGACCGGATCCTGGTGGAGACCGACGCGCCTTACCTTGCCCCTGTGCCACATCGTGGGGGGCGCAACGAACCCGCTCATGTCGTCGAGACCGCCCGAGTGGTGGCCAAGACACGTCGGCAGGACTTCTCAGAACTCTGCGCTCATACCCGAGAAAACACCATCCGACTCTTTTCTCTGCCCTGCTAGATGGTGCCCCCCTTCGTTTCTTTTGGTTCGCGACTTGCGCCGTGAACGTCTAAGTTCATTCAATGCAAGGTGAAGGCGTCATCCAATTCGTGGCGGAGCACGAACAGAAGCCCATCCCAGAGCGGCGCTTCGGAGAGCTAGCCCGCACGCTCATCGCCTGGCGGGAGATTCTGGCTCGCACGAACCTCGTGGGGCAGGACCCTTTGCGCTACGAGGGTGCAGGTTATGGCAACCTCAGCGGTCGAGTCGGCGCGCCCACGGCACCACGCGGCCAGCGGGGCTTCCTCGTCACCGGCACGCAGACCAGTGGCGCAGCCCATGTTTCGTTGCGAGAGCTATGTTGGGTGCGCGCCTATGACTACGGCAATAATCGAGTGGAGAGCGAGGGGGAAATCCACCCCAGCTCTGAATCCTTGACTCATGGAGCGATCTACGATCTCGCGCCCCATATTCGTTTCGTGATGCACGCTCACGCTCCAGTCGTCTGGCAGCGGGCCAAAGCCCTACGCCTCCCCATGAGTGTCAGGGAGGCAGCCAACGGCACCGTGGCCATGGCCCGCGAGGTGCAACGGCTCTATTGTGAGAGCGCGCTGGCAGAGCGCCAGATCTTCGCCATGGGAGGCCACGAAGATGGCGTGATCGTTTTCGGACGCAGCGTTGATGAAGCGGGCACAGTGCTGATCACGACGTTGGCCCGGGCATACGAGCTGGGCCCACTCTAGAGTTCTTCTTCGCCGATGAAGATCGCCGACTGAGCGGCCTCGTCTTCAAGGTTGGCGAAGGCTGCGGTGGCTCCACAAGCGAGCAGCTCTTCAGGGCTGCTGCTTATGCCGGTGCCGACGCCGACGCACTCAGCACCGATGGCCAAGGCCGCCACCACATCTCGGGGTGTATCGCCAATGACCACCACTCGGCAATCCTCGACCCTCTGTTGCAGCAGCGCAGCGCCTCGTCCAGCGCCAACGCGCAAGAGTTCGCTTCTATCTTCGCGATCTGAGCCAAAGCCACCAAAGCTAAAATAGTGGTTGAGGCCAGCGCGCGCGAGCTTGATTTTGGCGCCGCGCTCGACATTGCCTGTGCCAAGCCCCACGGCGCAATGAGGCAGCTCAGCCCCGCGTTCGAGGGTCTCGGTAACCCCCGGGAAAACGACATAGTCTGTGGCGTGGGTGATTTCTTCTACGAGGCCTGCGAGGTAGGTATCGAGCACAGCCGCGATGAACTCAGGTGTGTCGGGCAGGCTCCCTTGCCGCAGGCCTCCACGAACGATGGCGAGGTCTGTCATGCCCGCAAAGCTGAAGTCGAGCCAAGGGGTTGGACCATGCAGCGCCTTGAAGGCGCTTACCATGGCACGACGGCCTGCGCCTCCATTGTCGATAAGTGTCCCATCAACATCGAAGAGCAGCACGGTGGGAGTCAAGCCCATGATGAAAACCTCGACAACCGCCACATTTGGCTTGGGCATCCTAGCTAGCGGACACGGATTTGCAAGAACAGACGCTCTCGCGCAGGACCGTAAAGTCGGGTGGCTACACGATGGGAGACCAGGTAGATCCCGAGGCCTGCCAGGGGGAGCATGCCCAAGGTTGTGTTGCCAACCATTTGCGCTCCAAAGGTGCTCACAGCAACCACCCCCAAGAAGGCCAACATCGTCGCCGATGAGGAGGCGACGGGGCGATCTCGGCGGCGCAGGGTCGGATCGAGACGTCGCGGGTTGAGCAGCGAGAGCAATGATCCCGCGCCTAGGAGGGTGAAGAGCGCCATGGTTAGGCCCGACAGAGGCAAGAGCAGGCCATGGAGGCTGGCGCCTGGGAGCGTGAAAACGAAGAGGTTCAGCAGCAGTTGTTGAGCGATGAGGAGCAGGGCGTGGGCGAGGTTTTTGCCAAGGAGCGCTGGCCTCAACCCTGTGGATGACGCCAGCAGCAAAATGACGCCGTCGCCATCATAGCCAAAGACGTTGGAGAGCAGAGAGCCTGCCCACACCGAAAAGGCATAGAGGCCGAGCACCAAGGAAAGGGTCGCCGCCCATTGCGTACCCCAGAGGTACAAGAGCAGCTGAGGGCCGCCCACGACCTTGAGCAAGATCGCGAGAAAGAGGGGCACAAAGAAGAGGAGCTGCACTTTGGGGAGGCGCAGGAGCTGGCGCAGCTCTTTGACCATGGAGGCCCATACGATGCCCCCACAGGGTGCACGTCGAGGACGCCCCCCTTGTCTCCTTTGGGAGGGCTTCTCCCAGGGCTGGCTCGTCAGGCGCGCAGAGAAAGTACCTCCTCCACGGTGGAAGCGTAGCAGAGCGCGGAGCCCGAGCAGCCAAGCGACAAAACCCAAACCGAGCATACTGGCTGCGTTGATCAGCGCGCTGTGGGTGTGACCCAGGATTAACGCGCCCAATCCCGTGGTGAAGAGGCCTGCTGGTGTTCGTCCCATGGCCGCCGCCGCGCGCTCGAGAAACGCCAGGTCTTGAGGCAGGGCGCCAAAAGCACCCAGGCGCGCGAAGAGCCAAGAGGCGTCTATTGGGGGAAGAATCAGCGCCAGGGCCAGCAGCGAGAGAGCGCCGAGGGTCAGCCACTCGGCAGAACGCCGCGAGGCCAAGATGCTGAGCATCATGTTGAGCAGGGCACGTCCCATGGCCACGTTCATTGCAACATAGGCGACACAGAGGAGCACGACACCAATGACGTTCTCGAGGGTCGTGGGAAGCTCGCCGAGCCGCCAGAGGCTGAAGAGCACTGCACCCACCAGAGGATAGAAGAGCAGCGCTGTCGGCTCGAAGAAGCCGAGGAGCGTATGCGCGAGATAGAGTCGTGTTGGACGCACCGGATAAGCGAGGTAGCGCTGGAGCTCGTAGGCTTCGTCCACTTGGGCGGCGAGGATGGGCCACAGCACCCAGAAGAGGCCTGTAAGAAAGAGCAAGAGCGCGAGGGAAAAGGGCAGCCACGTTTCAGGGGCTGAGCTCTGCGCAGAGAGGTTGAGCAGGCGACTTGCGAGCCACGCGAGGGAAGCGGCGATGAAGACACCAAATGCAGCGGGAAGGGTGGCAGTGACGCGTCCAGGACGACGCCAGGCGAGGGTGAAGCGTAGCTCGATGAGCAGCCGCAAGAGGTGAGGGAAGGAGATTGAGGTCCTTTCACCCGGCACTAGCGATCTCCGGGGAGAGGTGCAAGCCAGCTGGGCACCTCCAACGCCTCATGGGCACCAACCAGCTCGAAGAAGGTCTCGCGCAGGGAGCGACCTGTTTTGCCGAGGTTGGCCACTTCCACCTCACCGGCGAGCTTTCCTTGGTGCAGCACACCCACCCTCTCGCAGAGCTCTTCGGCGATGACGAGGATATGAGTGGTCAGCAAGATCGTTGCGCCAGCTGCCGCGAGGGCGGTGAGCACCTTGCGGATGACCTCCGCGCTGTGGGCATCGACGCCCTCGAAGGGTTCGTCTAGAAAAAGCAGCTCTGGGGCGTGGATTAGCGCGACGGCGAGGGCGAGTTTCTTGCGCATGCCGCGGGAGTAGTCAGCTATCAGCTCTTGGGCGGCGCCCTCGAGGGAGAGCAACTGCAAGAGCTCGTCGGCCCTTGAGGCCGCCTCTGGCGCAGGGAGGCCCTGCATCTGGCCCGCAAAAATGAGCTGCTCCCGGCCGCGCAAGCGTGAAAAGAGAGGGGGTTGTTCGGTGGCCAGACCGATCCTACCTTTGAAGGCAGGTGCGTCGGCGTCGAGGGGGACGCCAAAGACGCGGATGGTCCCGGCTGTGGGGCGCAACATGCCCGTGAGCAGGCCAATGGAGGTCGATTTTCCAGCGCCGTTGGGCCCCAGGAGGCCGTAGAAGCAGCCGCGAGGGATAGCGAGATCGAGCGTCTCAACAGCGACGACGTCGCCAAAGCGTTTGTGTAGGCCATGGCACTCGAGGCAGAGACCGTCAGCGCTCATGATGTATTGATAGCACCCTTTTGGGCTCTTGAGTCTTTGACTCTCTGGAGATCATCTCCACCTCGTAGTAGAGCTGTGTGTGAGGAGAAACCGATGCAAGAGTGTGATGACGATCTACAGGCTGACGAGCTGGCGCTCTTGCTTGAGCGGGTCTTTGTTCCCGCCAAAGATGAGAGGCGCCTCGGGATCCTGATCGACCTTCCTGACAGAGAGCTTGTGGACCACTTACGCTGGAAGGGGCGTCGCGAGCTGGCTCTGTCGTGGCGCGATGCGCTCCGTGGTACGGGACGTTTTGAGGTCGAGCTCTATGCTTATGGCAATGTGCACGTGAACAACGCAGATCTGCCGTCCCATGCCCTCTGCGTGGAGCATGAGCTTCCCGACGCCATTTCGGCGACATTCGATACTCCCCTCGAGGAGGTCTTTGCCACCACGCCGCTGCTCTTGGCGCTGACGGAGCTCTCGGCCACTGCGCCGCTGAAGTTGGAAGCACCACGATTTCATTTTCGGGCCGCCACCATGCCTGGCTTCGATAAACGGATGATTCCTGCTCTGCGCCTCGACTATGGCGAGGTAAATCGGCGGGTGCAGCTGCTCAAGGGACACCTCGATGGCGCAGAGCGCGCTGAGATCGATTTCGCCCTTGGCGCCGAGACACTCTCTCTGACCTTGGATTTGCGTCACCGTCGGGCCCACGCGTCGGGCGGTGTTCTGGCGCAGAAGGGCATGGCGGGCAATCTCCCCTCGGGGGAGACGTATATTGTGCCCTATGAGGGCGAGCGCGAGGGCGACGCGTCACGCAGCGCTGGGTGGCTGCCAGTGGAGTTAGAGGGTGAGGTTGTGCGCTACCACATCGTAGAAAACCATGCGGTGGAGGTGGCCCCTGGTGGTGAGATGGCAACCCGTGAGGCTCAGCGATTACGTGACGAGCCAGCCTACGGAAACCTCGCCGAGCTAGGCCTCGGGGTGCTCGACGACTTTGGCCTGGCGCCCATTGGCGAGATTCTTCTCGATGAGAAGCTGGGCCTGCATATTGCGTTTGGTCGCAGCGATCATTTTGGCGGTCAGGTGGGAGCCAAGGACTTTTCTTCGCCAGGGGCGGTGGTGCACATCGACCGCGTCTACGTGCCCGCGATGCAGCCCGCGATCATCGTCGAGCGCGTGGACCTCTACCCGCTCGAAGGGGGTGCTCCCTTGGCGTTGATGCGAGATGGGCGCTATGTGCTCGCGTTTGATTAGCTGAGGAGGGCTGACTTAGCGAAAAAACAACAACGCTCCGAGCACAGCACAACCCACGAGCGCGCCCACTAGAGCGAGCGCGAGCATTGTCACGGTACGGGAGCTGTAAACCCGCGAGTTGGGCGTGACGGCCAAGGGCGGTTGCTCGATGCTGCGCGAGAGACCGTCAGGGCTCCAGGTGCCTGATTCAGCGAACAAATCGCGAGCAATGAAGGGCCCTTTTCCACTACCCAGCCGCTCTACAAGCTCAGCGAGGCGGCCTTCACGGCCGTCGGTGATGTCCTCGAAGGTGAGCCCCATTTCACCAAAACCGTCTGAGTCTGGCTTGCTCGTCCACATCACACGACAGGCGACCTCGATGGGGTGGCGTGGCGAAAAGAGGATATTGCAGCGCACAAGCTCACCGACGGGCACAATATGACAGTCTCTGACGCGCACGCCCTTAGCGCTGATATCGTGGGCTACGCCCACCTCCTCGATGTCAGCATCTTGGCGGCGCAGCTTGACCAGCTTGCGGACCTCAACACGTGCATCTTTGCGACGCTCAGAATCAGACATGGGCGCTAGATGTGGTGCTCGAGGAGCTTGACTTCTCCCCAGCGCGCATCGATGGCGTCACGTGTTTCCCAGTCCTCATCATCCTCGGGGGCGAGGATGATGCGGCACCCCGAACGGTCTTCATTGACCTCCAAGACACGTCCCACCAGTTGGCGCTTGTAGAGGACTTTCGAGTTCTTCTGGATTCTATCGTCGAGACGCATGATCTCTCCTTGAGAGCTGCCACTCCAAAACTCTAGCAGAAACTCTCTAGGAGCCAAAATTGGCGAGGATCTTGCGCTGCAGGACGCTGCGTGCGAACAAGAACACATGGTCACCGAATCCTCTCAAGCGCCAGAGCTAGGCACCGACCGCTATAAGCTGCTGGAGCCTGCAGGACAGGGTGGTATCGCGGTGGTTTGGAAGGCCCTCGACCAAGAGAGTCAACGCTACGTGGCCGTCAAGCTGATGCAACCCCAAGCTGTTAAGCTGGAAGCTGTGCAGCGTTTGGCCCAAGAGGCCACGATCCTCGCTGAGCTAAATCACCCAGCCATCGTCCAGCTCATCGCTACGGGGGTGGCTGACGACGAGAGCCCCTTTGTGGTGATGGAGTGGGTCCACGGCGTGACGCTGCGGGCTCTGCTTGTCGAGCGAAAAATGTTGCCACCCCATGAGATGGTGAAGATCATGTCACAGCTCGCGGGGGGACTGACAGAGGCCCACAGTCGTGGTGTGATCCACCGTGACCTCAAGCCTGAGAACGTGATGCTGAAGCTCCCCGAGCGGTTGCAGGTCAAAATCGTCGATTTTGGCATGGCCAAGATCCTGCGCGGTGACGCCCCCTATTTGACTCAAGGCATGAAGATCTGCGGCACCCCGCAATATATGTCGCCGGAGCGTGCGCGGGGTAAAGCGGTTGCCGCCGCGGCGGATGTTTATGCCCTGGCGATCATCGCTTATGAGATCTTGGCGGGCCGGCGCCCTTTTGATGCCAAGGGGTCGATGGATGTCTTGATGCAGCAAGTCAACGACGACCCGCCCCCTATCGAGGGGGTCCATTCAGCCCTCCAAGGCGCTATCTTCGCTGCCTTGGCAAAAGACCCTGATGAGCGCCCGAGCGCTGATGAGTTCGCCCGTCGCATCAAACGCGCGGCGTCTCGCTGGTAGATTATCGTGCTTCCCGCGCTGCTTTTGGGTTACGGGCTCCTCTTGGGCTTGCTGGCGCTCATCGTTCATCACCGTCATGGCAGCCAGGAGCTTCGTGTTTTCTTCGTGGCAGATGGTCGCCTCTCAGCGTCTGTCACGGCGGCTTCTTTGGTGGCCACATCCGTGGGCGGCACCTCCACGGTGGTGACCGCTGCGCTGGTCTTCCGTCACGGCTTGGCAGGTATCTGGATCGACATCGCCGGGAGCCTGGGCCTTCTGTTGCTCGCGGCAGGCCTCGCCCGCAGGGTGCGCGAGACAGGGGTCTGCTCCATTGCCGAGCTCGCAGGGCTTTTTTATGGGCCAGGGGTTCGCAAGGCCACGGCGGTGATTGTGGTCACGGCGGAGATCGCGTGGCTTGCGCTGCTGGCTCGAGCGACCTCGGCGCTCTTGACCCCGGCGCTCCCTGAGCTCGGGGGTTGGCCCTTCGTGGCGTTGATGTTGCTCGCCGTGCTCTTCTACACCTCCCTTGGTGGCCAGTACGCTGTGGCGTTCAGCGATCTCTTTCAGCTCGTGCTGATGATCTTGGGGCTCTTGGTCCTGGCACCCCTTTACGTGCACCGCGCCTTGGTCGCGCGCTCGGCGATCTTGGTGCCCTTGACGCTCTCCTTTCCCGTCTCTGCGACCCTGGGTTGGGGTGATGTTGGCTCCTTCTTGTTGCTGATGGGGCTGCCTCACCTCGTGGGGTCCGATATTTACGCCAAGCTGCTCTCAGCGCGCAACGCCAAGAGCGCGGCGAGGGGTGCGTTGGGGGCGGCTGTGCTCAAGCTGCTCTTCGCCTTTGGTGTGGCCTTTTTGGGCCTCGCTGCCGCGAGGTTGCTTCCTTTGGGGACCGATGCCGATATGGCCTTGGGGGCTTTGATTCACCACGTCCTGCCCCCTTGGGGGGCACCCTGGGTGCTTCTGGCGCTGGTGGCGACCACCATGTCGTCGGCAGACCAGGTCTTGCTTTCTGCCATCACCATGACCTTGCACGACCTCTTTCCCAGCCTCTCCCTACACCGGGGCAGCAAGGAGGGGGCGGCAGTGGTTTTCTGTCTCTCTGCTTTTGCCTTGGCGGTGGCGCTGCCAACGGTGGTGGACGCGATGAAGGTTGGCTACACGCTCTTCGCCAGCGGCGTGACGCTGCCGTTGCTCATGGCGCTCTTGGGTTTCAGGCCTGTGCGACGAGGCATGGCGGGGGTGGCGATGTTTGGTGGCGCGCTGCTCGGAGGCGGGCTTCATGTGGCGCGCTTGCTCGGTGTCTTCTCCGGCAAGCCCGTGGTGTGGGGGCTCGTGCTCTCGGCGCTACTCTTGCTCGCTGGTATGCCGCGGCGAGATCATGAAGACCAGGCTACACCGCGACGATATTGAGCAGGCGGCCAGGCACATAGATCACCTTCTTGATCGACTTACCCTCGATGTGCTTGGCGATCTTGGCGTCAGCCATGGCGGCGGCGTGGATCGTCTCCTGATCAGCGTCAGGAGCGACATGCACCCGGCCGCGGGTCTTGCCCTTGACCTGCACCACGATCTCGATCTGATCGTCCACCAGCAGCGCTTCGTCATAGCTAGGCCACGGCTCGCAGCTGAGGGATTGTTGATGACCCATGGCTTGCCAGAGCTCTTCGGAGATATGAGGCGCGAAGGGGGCTAGCATAAGCACCAACGTTTCGGCGACCTCACGAGGCAGCGTTTCGAGGCTTACTAGCGCGTTATTGAGCTCGATCATCGCCGCCAAGGCGGTGTTGAAGCGCATACGCTCCAGGTCATCGGTGACGCGCTTGATGGTCTTGTGTAGCAGGCGTTTTGTGTCCTTGTCGGCGGGCCCTTCGCTCACCAGCAACGCCTCACCCTCTTCTTGGTAGAAGTTGCGCCAAATTCGTCGCAAGAAGCGGTGCACACCGACGATATCGCGCGTATTCCATGGCTTGGAGACCTCCAGCGGGCCCATGTACATCTCATAGAGGCGCAGGGTGTCACACCCATATTCGGTGAACATCGTATCAGGCGTGACGGCGTTCTTCAGGGATTTGCCCATCTTGCCGAAGCTGCGTTCTACAGGCTTGTCCTGATGGCAGAAGAGGCCTGGCTCTTTTTCGACCACCTCTTCAGCGGGTATATAGGCGCCACGCTCATCGGTGTAGGCGTAGGCGAGGATATAGCCCTGGTTGAAGAGGCGACCAAAGGGTTCGCGGGTGGAGACGTGCCCGAGGTCGAAGAGGACCTTATGCCAGAAGCGTGCGTAGAGCAGGTGCAACACGGCGTGCTCTGCGCCGCCCACATAGAGGTCGACGCCTGTCTCCCCCATCCAGTAGCGCTCCTTCTCCGCATCCACCATGCGCTCGCTATTTCTTGGGTCGATGAAGCGCAGGTAATACCAGCAGGAGCCGGCCCATTGGGGCATGGTGTTCAGCTCACGCTCGTAGCGTTCGCCCTCAATGTTCACCACGCGCCAATCTTCGGTGGCCCGGGAGAGGGAGGGCTTGGGCGGGATTGCGGGGTCGTCGCTGGTGGGTGGCGAGAAGTCATCCATCGGCGGCAACTCCACGGGGAGCTCGTTGTTGTCCACTGCGCGGAGGGTGCCATCTTCAGCGTGGAGTACGGGGAAAGGCTCTCCCCAGTAGCGCTGGCGCGAAAAGAGCCAATCGCGCAGCTTGTACTGCACTTGGAAGCGACCCAATCTCTTTTTCACGAGCCAGGTGGTGATCACCTCTTTGGCTTCAGGGGTGGTCTTCCCATCGAAGGAGACCTCGTCGTTGTTGGAGTTGACGCCCACACCCTCACCTGAAAAGGCCACACCGTATTCGCGAGTGTTGGCGAGGTAGTCCGCGTGAAGCTTCTCCTTGTCACCCTTGGCGTCTGGTCGCCCCGCCGCGTGAGCCTGCTCTTCGAGCCAGGCATCGTCGGGCATCACCACGGGAATCATCGGCAGCTCGAATTGGAGCGCGAACTCGAAGTCGCGTTGGTCGTGGCCAGGGACGGCCATGATGGCGCCCGTGCCATAGCCCATGAGCACATAATCTGCGATCCAGATCGGCACCTTCTGTCCGTTGACGGGGTTTCGGGCGTAGGCGCCGGTGAAGACGCCGCTCTTGATCTTGACGTCGGCCTGTCGGTCGATCTCGCTCTTGGTGGCTGCCTGTCGGCGATAGGTTTCGATGGCGTCCTTTTGCTCAGGTGTGGTGAGCATATCCACCAACTCGTGCTCGGGTGCGAGCACCATATACGTGGCACCAAAGAGAGTGTCTGGTCGCGTGGTATAGACGCGGATCGGCGTCTCGGAGTGTTTGGTGTCATCGAGGGCGAAGTCCACCATCGCACCTTCAGAGCGACCCACCCAATTGCGCTGCATCAGCTTGATGGGCTCGGGCCAGTCGACCTGGTCGAGGTCGTCCAGGAGGCGCTCGGCGTAGCGTGTGATGCGCAGCATCCATTGTTTGAGGGGACGCTTGAAGACGGGGTGGTTTCCACGCTCAGAGCGCCCGTCCGCGGTGACCTCTTCGTTGGCGAGCACAGTGCCGAGGGCGGGGCACCAATTCACAGGCACGTTGGCGAGGTAGGCCAGCCGCTGATGGTCGATCACGGCCTCTTTGTCAGCGCTGGAGAGTTGCGCGTAGGGCATGGTCGTGCAGCCCTCGGTTGCGGCGGCATCGACGATCTGCAGCTCGTCATCCACCACCAGCTTCCCGCTCTCGAGGTGCGTCACGAGGGTCTCGATGGGCAGCGCTCTCTGCTCTCTAGCGCAGTAGTAGCTGCCGAAGAGCTGCAGAAAGATCCACTGTGTCCACTGGTAGTAGTCGGCACTAATGGTGGAGATCTCGCGCTTCCAGTCATAGGAGAGCCCAAGGCCCTTGAGCTGGCGCCGCATATTGTCGACATTGTTTTGAGTGGTGATGCGTGGATGCACACCATGCTCGATGGCGTATTGCTCAGCGGGCAGACCAAAGGCATCGAAGCCCATGGGGTGAAGCACGTTGTGGCCTGTCATGCGCTTGTAGCGGGCGACGATATCCGTGGCGATATAGCCCAGGGGGTGTCCCACGTGGAGCCCTGCCCCTGAGGGGTAGGGGAACATGTCGAGGACATAGAACTTCTTCTGTTTGGGATCGAAGTCCGCGTCCCCCGGATCAAGCGCACGGAAGGTGTCGTTGTCGCGCCAATGCTGCTGCCACTTCTCTTCAATGCTAACGAAGTCGTATTTTTTGAGCATAATGGCGAAGGTATAGCCCTCCGACTGGAAAAATCAATCTTAGCGCAGAGGCAGGCCGTGAACCATACTGGGCGCGATCGCTTTCAGCAGGTGACGGAGAGTAAGCGTCTGCGTTAGTGTCGGTCTCTTGATGTCAGTCTCTTGATGTCAGTCTTTACTGTGAGCGAGGGAGGGATTTATGGCGGATACGATTTTCAAGAAGATCCTCGACGGAGAGGTCCCCTGTCATCGGGTCTACGAAGATGGGCGAGTGCTGGCGTTTCTCGATGTCAACCCGCTCTCGCATGGACACACACTGGTGATCCCCAAGGAGCCAGCCGAGACCCTCGACCAGCTCTCTGACGACTCAGCGCAGGCCGTGGGTCGCGTATTGCCACGCATCGTTCGCGCCGTGCTCTTGGGCACAGGGGCTCGTGACTACAACATCCTGCAGAACAACGGCGCCAACGCTCACCAAGTGGTGAAGCACGTGCACTTCCATATTATCCCCAAATACGATGATGGTTCGGGCTTGGGCATCGGTTGGCCAGCGAAGAAGCTGGATAGCGATGAAGCAGAGGCCTTGGCGCAGTCCATCCGCGGGGCAGTAGCCCCCACTGGCGTTCATAGAGCTGTTGGGAAGTAGCGAAGGGTCGGAAGTTCTGCCGAAGTGAACTCTTACCAGGTCTTGGTGCCGTGGCAGCCGACGCTGGAGCAGGTGCCATCAGCGAAGGTGAACGAGCCGCTGACGTCTTTGTTGCCGTCCTTGTGGGTGCCGTCGGTGACGATTTCGCCGCTGGAGTTCACCGTTGTGTCGTGGCAAGTGCTGCAGGGCAGGCTCTTGTCGGTGACGTGCAGGGTGTGCTTCCCCGTGGTTGGGGGATTTCCATGGCAGGTGTCACAGCTTGGAGGAGCGGTGGTGTCGACTGGAAGGATGGCGTCAACCACCGCTGCCGCGTCGTCCTCCACGGCTGCGTCATCCTCCACAGCTGCATCGTCATCTACAGCCGTGTCAGCCTCGACGCTGCTGTCCACAACAACACTGTCCACCGTGGTGTCGCCTGCAGGTGGATCGGTGTCATCATCGCTACAACCCATGACCAAGAGCGTACAAAGCGCACAAGCCGAAGTAATCTTGCCAAACATGTTCCTGTCCTCCGTTAATAGATACTGCGTCAATAGATGCTTAGATTGCCTATTCTAGCGGAGATGACACGCGTAGTGAAAAATTCTAGTTGCTCGATAGGAAATTACGCACCGCGTCTTTTACAAGTTCTCGATGGGGTGTTGCTCGAGATGGGCTGCAGCTTCGAGGGCATTGTTGTTGGTTCAGCAGCAGCGCTTTTGATGGAAGGTGACCTTGGTCATGAGTTCAAAGGTGATGGCTCGTCACCGCTCGAACTTCTCTTTCCGCTCTTCCCCGATTATTTGGGTGCGGCCATTTGTCAGATGTCTGAGTCTTTGCATCTCGACGCCGATTGGTTGCGAGCAGGGCCACCCACAGTGAATACCATCTTTTCTTGTGGTACCGAGATCCCCCTCGAGCTCCCCGATGGCTGGCAGAAACGTGTGCAACCACTGGTTTTTTACGG
This sequence comes from Deltaproteobacteria bacterium, assembly GCA_019314525.1. GTDB lineage: Bacteria > Myxococcota_A > Polyangia > JAFCZD01. The sequence continues at coordinate 5,227 of JAFCZD010000020.1, read as the reverse complement.
AGATGCTCTACACTTGCATGCCCCTGGTCGCTGTGAACTTATTGCCCTAGAGGTGGCTGAGGCGGCGTGGGGTCAAGCCCGACCGGAGGTGCTAGGTCTGCTTTCACCAAGCGAGCAAGAGCTGCGTTGGGCCCACGAGTGGCTGAGAGAATTGGCCAACACTTAACGGGATCTTTCGTCTTTGTGCCAGAGCTTGGTATCATGCATGGGTTGGAGCAGTCACTTCCCAGGCGCTTTGGGCGTTACCTGCTGCTGCGTCCACTTGGAAGCGGCGGCATGGCAGAGATCTACCTTGGTGTTACCCAAGGAATGGGTGGGTTTCGCAAGGTCTTTGCGATCAAATGCCTTCACCCGCACCTAATGCGAGACACCAACCTGGTCAAGCTCTTCATGGACGAAGCCCGGGTGGCCGCTCGTCTCAACCACAGCAATATTGTGCAGACCTTCGATCTTGGGGAGCAGGATGGCTCCTTCTATATCGCCATGGAATATATCCCTGGGGCCAATCTTGCTCAGCTGCTCTCCAAAGGTTGCCTGCCCTTCGACGTGGCGCTGACCCTCGTCACAGACACAGCAGCCGGCTTGAGTTTTGCCCACAAAGCTCTCGACGAGCAGGGCAACCCTCTGGCCATCGTGCACCGAGATGTCACGCCGCGGAACATCATGGTCTCCTTCACTGGTGAGGTGAAGCTCACAGACTTCGGCATCGCCCGAGCTGCAGATCAAGTGCACACCACGCGCACAGGTGAGTCCAAGGGCACCTTGCGCTATATGTCGCCTGAGCAGCTCGAGGGCAAGAAGGTCGATAGCCGCTCCGATATCTACTCTTTGGGCGTTTGTCTCTTCGAGACCTTCACAGCGCGGCGCCTCTTCAGAGGCATCACCAACGCCAAACTTCATGATCCAGCCATCCGTCTCGACTTGCCGCAGCCAAGCACCATCAACTCCGACGTGCCGCCGGCAGTGGATGCCATCGTCAGTCGTGCGTTGGAACCCGACGTCGAGAGACGTTATGCCACCTGCGCCGAGCTCTGGGACGCGCTCAAGGCGGTGGGTGTGAGCGTGGGAGCGGAGTGGAACCATGACCACATCGCTGAGGTGATGCGGTCGCGTTTTCCAGAGCAGAGCGGGTTGCCGCTGCTCTCTCCCGAAGATAGCCTTGTGCTGCAACGCTTTGGGGAGGACAACTCCGCCACACGCACAGGTCCCCATCAGGCGGCGGTGCCAGACCCTGTCGATGAGACCAGCGTGGTGGCCACAAAGCCGGAGCATACCTCACCACCCGCTCGTGTGTTCTCCTCAGGGGAGGTGTCCTTCTCGGCGAGCGGCGAGTACGCAGAGCCCACCGTGGGGAGCTTTCAATCCACCGGTACTCAGGTAGTGCCGCCACGACGGAGCCCCATGCTCTGGGTGGCGCCGATACTCCTGCTGATGGCCGGGTTTGCGCTTGTCATCGTGGTGCTTTTCCCCAAGGCTGCGTCTCCTCCTTCCGCCAAGCCTGCACGTGTGAAGACCCCCCCTCAGCCAGCGTCGGTGCCAACGCAGGTATCGCTGAAGATCATCTCAGCGCCCGCAGGTGCGTTGGTGATGGTCGACGGGGTGGACGTGGGGCGAACCCCCCAGACTCTGAAGCGGCCCAAGGACCCAGCGCGCTTGTTGAACGTGATGCTGTTGCTCGATGGTTATGTGCCCGTGCGCCGTAAGGTCTCCCTCGTGGGCGACACCCAGATCGAGGTGGCTTTGTCGCCCAAAGAGCAACCGAAGCGCCGCCGTCGTCTCAGAGGGCGGAAGGTCCCACGTGTCAAAACGCGGTCCCCTGTGATCATCTACAAAAGGCCCCCAGTGGTGAAGAAGCCTCCTGTGAAGAAGCCTCCTGTAGTGAAGAAGCCCCCCCGAAGGACAAGCCCCGATCCGGTCAAGGTCGACGACCTGAAGTAGTTCGTTTTTCCGTTGTCCATGGGAATAGGGCGACAATTGGGGCGCTGCTCAGACGCTTACTTTCGGCCGCCCGCGCAGCGAAAGCCCACCCACGCTCGCGCCGCGTCTTCCGCTGCGTGTCGACGGAAAGAGCTGAGAGCTTTGCAACGGAGGTCCGTGAAGGCTCCACCACGCATGCTGTGGTCGGGGCCTCCCCGCCGCGCCTTGGGGTCTGTGAGGCGCTCGACTTGCTGCAGACAGAAGGGCGCCTGATCATCACAATGCAGCACGCAGTCGGGCTTGGGGTCAGTGCCGCTAGAAAAACACTCTGTCTGAATGCAGGTGGTGTCTTTATCGCAGAGCTCATAGAGAGAGCGCTCATCGCGGCAATAGGTATACACAAAAAAGAGATCTTCAACCCACTCGGCGACGTTTCCACCGAGATCGTAGACCTCCCAATCGCTGAGATCGCGCTCGACGGACTCCACAGGGCCGGGAAACTTCTCTTTGCAGACATCGAGGCGCGCATGCTCACAGGTGGGCACCCGCTCTTCTTGGTTTTTCCATGCCCAAGGGAAGTTACGTTGGCTCAGGCTGTCGCCCCCTTGCTCGGTTCGCGCGACAAACTCCCATTCAGCCTCGGTGGGCAGGCGCCGCCCAACAAACTCACAATACTGTTTTGCATTTAACCAGGTGACGAAGATCACAGGGTGTCGATCGTAACGTGAGCTGGTGTAGTAGTCAGGTACCTCGGAAAGGCCGGTGGCGGCAGGTTCATCGCAGCTGCCCTGGGCGACACAATAGCGATATTGGGCGTTGGTGACCTCATGGCGGTCGATGTTGAAGGGCGTGAGGAAGACAGGACGTTCCGCGGTGGAGCTTGGGTCGCATCTTGCGTTGTCGTCTTCGTCCACACACTCTTGCGTGGAAGCGCCCATGGTGAAGTTTCCACCTGGGATGGCGACGACGGGGCTCAACGCTGGGATAGAGAGCCCCTCGGGGCATGCACCCAGAAGAGCCGTGACCAAAACCAACATAACGATACGGGAGATCACCACTGGACCCTCAAGGAGGAGAGGCCGAAGGAGACGCTTACGCTGGATGCGGGCTCCTCTTTCACCTCTGCTTTGGGCTCGAGGCCGGACCAGAGCAGCAGCGCAGCCGACGCTACGGCCAGGACACCAGCGCCGATGTGCAGGCCAATGGTCAAGCCCCTGTTGCGTTCGAACTCGCTCGTGCCCTGATACTGATCCACGGCCTGAGTGTAAAAAAGCCACGCTAAGCCCTCGCTGACGGCAGCAGCGCCCAATAAGGACCAACCAAAGATGGTTTTGATCGACCGCTCTGCACGCAGTGTTTTGAGGTCGGCGAAGATCACACGCTCGCCGTCTTGTTCTATTCGCACCGAGCCACTCCAGCTGCTGTAGCCCTTTTTCTCTACGGAGACGCGATGCTCGCCCCTGCTGACGTTGGTCGTCAGGGGTGTGAGGCCGATGAGCAGGCCATCGATGGAGACCCGGGCGCCAGAAATATTGCCGAGGACCTTGAGCTTGCCGGTGGCCTTCGCGTGGGAGAGGAGCACCGCTACACGCAGCTTCTTGCCAGCCTTGACCTGGAATTCCTTCGTCAGGACCGCGAATCTCTTGAGTGTAAATTGCGTGATGTGCTTGCCTGGCGAGAGCTGCACCTTGAAGGGTGTTTGCCCGGCGAACTCGCCGTCAATGCGCACATTGGCACCAGGCGGGGACGAGACCAATTCAACCTCTGGGTAGCTTGCCTCAATGCGAGCGCTCAACGCGGCGATAATCTGTTCAACGTCTGTGCGGTCGGAGGCGGTGGGTAGCTCTTTGAGGTAACGTTGATAGTTGTGGATAGCGCGGGTGTATTGCCCAAGTTTTTCGTGGCATTTCCCGACGTTGTAGAGCAAGCCGGGTTTCTTGCTCTGGTGGTAAGCTTCAGTGAATTTTTTTAGCGCCTGTTTGTAAGCACCTTGGCGATAGAGGGCGTAGCCTGCTTCGCGAGGGCCAGCGTTAGCAGCGCCGATGGTGAGGAGCAGCGCAGAAAAAAAGAGGATGACCGTAGACCAGTTTTTGGCTTGCACAAGATCGCCATGGGGTTGTGATGTTGCAAGATAGCATACTGAGGGCAGAGGCCAGGGGTCAAGAATGCGCTCTATTTGAAGGCTATTTGCGTGGATCGAAGAGCGCCAGCAGGCCCCTCACGGCTTCAGCTGGGAGGAGCCTGCCCGCCGCCACCTGGGCTTCGATGCTGGGTAGCTCTCGTGCAACCTTGGCGTGGTGGTAGAAGCGCTGCTCCAACTCTTCGTGCACCATGGCGTGGGTCCACCGCACAAGCTGCTCTCGTCGCCGCTCAACGAAGACGCCGCTCGCTTTGGTCTCAGTGACGAAGCGTTCGATGAGGGCCCAAGCTTCGGAGATGCCCTTGCCCGTGAGAGCGGAGCAGGTGTGAGCCTCTGTGGTCCAGCCAGGTGTGGCCGCTGCCAAATAGTGCAGCGCCCGGCCATATTCCATCGCTGCCAGCTTGGCGCGCCTTTCGCCTCCGTTGTCTGCCTTGTTGAAGACGAGCGCGTCGGCTAGCTCGATGACGCCCTTTTTCAGGCCTTGCAGCTCGTCGCCGGCGCCGGGGAGCATCAAGAGCAGAAAGAAATCCACCATTCGGCGTACAGCGGTCTCGCTTTGGCCCACGCCCACGGTCTCCACCAGCACGACGTCGAAGCCAAAGGCTTCACAGAGGGCGATGGTCTCGCGGCTCTTACGCGTGACACCGCCGAGGGTCCCGCTGGTGGGCGAGGGCCGAATGAAGGCGCGCTCATCGCGGGCGAGGCGCTCCATGCGTGTCTTGTCGCCGAGGATGCTGCCCCGGCTGCGTTCGCTCGAGGGATCCACGGCTAGTACGGCCACGTGGTGGCCCTCGCGGAGCAAGCACAGGCCGATGGCCTCGATGAAGGTCGACTTACCTACTCCAGGCACGCCGGTGATGCCCACGCGAATGGAGGGCTTGGCGTGGGGCGCGAGGCCTCTTAGGACTTCGCGCGCCTTCTCTTGGTGGTCTGGGGCGTTGCTTTCCACCAAGGTGATGGCTTGGGCCAGGAGCGTGCGATCGCCATGGAGCACTCCCCGCACAAGCTCGTCGCTGCTGGGCTCTCGCCGACTGGGGGGCACATGAGGTGCCACCTGGCCGCTGGATGCACGATCATCCATGGCGGGCAGCACCTCGCTGGCGAATTCGCTGCCTGCATTTTCGGGGGCCCACTCGGGGCGTTTCTTGCGGTCCTTTTTGGCCATGGTGG
>JAFCZD010000598.1 GCA_019314525.1 Deltaproteobacteria bacterium | reverse complement strand
TTCGTCGTAAGGGCTAGCCCGATCTAGAAGGTCTTGGGGGACTTGGGGGACTGCCTCTTTTTCATCTCGGCGGCGGGCTCCAGGGTGAAGCTCAAGCTCCAGTTGCCGTAGCTGAGGCTCTTGATGCCATGAGCGGTAGAGGCCTTGTAGCTTTGTCGCCCGCTGTGAATACGCACCTTCACCAGCCCTCGTTGACCCATCTTCAGGAGGCCGGCGTGTACCGTCGCTGTTCCGAGGTGGGAGTCGGTGGTGTAGTACTTGCTGCCCCAGAGGGCGCCCGAGTTGCTGCCGGTGACCTCATAGAGGAAGGAGCGGCCCACGTCTGTGGCCAGGGCGCGGAGGTTGCCTGGGTCAGTACGGATGCCCAGCACCCCCCGGCGCTGCGCACGAATGGCCACGGCCTGGTCCAGCTTGGCGGCGCGGGTGTAACGATCTTGGAGTCGTTTCAGTTTCGCGGCGGCCTGGCTGCGTAGCGGGGCGAGTTTGGCTTCGGCCGCGCGGTAGATGCGGTCGCGCGCGGTCGCCAGTCGGTCGACGATGCGCTGGGCGTCCGCCGGTAGCCTCGCGCTTGGGGTTTTCAAAGGAGGGTGCCTCAAGGGTTGTCGCGCCGATGAAATCGTCGTTGTCGCCAGCAGCAGCAGGCTGGCCCAAAGCAGATGTCTCATCTCTTCTCCCTGGTTACCATTGGAGACTCATCTTACGGGTAGATTGCCGTGGATGTCGCTTTTGCTGGTCGAGATGTGACTGCTGCGAGGGCTAGCCAGGTATTGGGCAGGTAAACGGGGGCAGGGCTGCTTCAGCTTTGGATTTCGCTTTTTGTTCGCTCTTGAGCGAGGGAGCAACGTCGAAGATCGCGCGCATCACGAATTGGTTGAGGGTGGACATCGCAGATCGAATCAGACCTGCAACTTTTGGATCAGCAAAGCCCAAAGGAAAGTGCATCTTGCCCATGGGGCTGGCGAGAATCGCATGCATCGCGTTCATCTGCACCATCATCAGCAGGCCTTGCAGATTGTTGGCCCACGCTGTGTCTGCCGCGGGTGTATGCCAAACATATGAGCGCGCGATTCCAGAGACGGTGTTGTAGAGGAAGTACGCTCCCTCGCGCTTTGCGAAGTCGGTCCACGCCTGCAACTCATGCACATGTGCCCAGAGAGGTGTGTTCCACCACTTGAAAAAGCTCGCGGTGAATTTTTGCCCGACAATTCCGACCACAAAGTCATAGGCAGCGGACTTTAGATCGATGTCGCCCAGCACTTTGCCCAGCTGCCCGGGGTCAATGAGCGCTCCCATCGTTGGCGGCATGCCTGCTGCGGCCAAGACCTGCTGTTCAGATCTCATCGGCATGACCACCCCACCATGCGCAGCAGAAGATTTGACGGCCTGCTGCGTTAGATTGATCGCGGCGGATGTGCCTCCAGCGACCAACGCGTCCTTTGTGCCCAAGGTGAGCCAGGCGGCAGTAACCAATTTTCCTGCTGCGACGACAAATGGAAATGGCATGGTAATCTCACAGTTGCGTTGGTGCCCACGAGAGAATCTACCCAATTGTCCCCGCTGAGCAGAGTCCGGTCAAGGGCTCGATTGTTCTTCTGAAGCCCATAAATCCGATGCAACGCGACCTCCGGTGGACAATTGAAGCGCGCTGGCATGCCGGAAGATCCTGTGCCGCGCGAGGTGTATCCCGCGAGGTCGCCTACGCGCCACCGGCCTGCGCAGAGGCGCCGTGGGCAACGTGCGTTGAGGTAGAGGGCACGTCCTCCCGGCAGGCAGAGCTGGCCACCATGGGTGTGACCACAGAGGTAGAGCGCCAAGCGCTGCATCCGCGCGGCTTGACCGGCCAGCTCTGGGGAGTGCACGAGCCCGATAGCGAAGGCATCGTCAGGGAGGTCAACGCACGCTCGCCGAAGATCGTCTGTGTGATAGAAGTGCGGGTCGTCGACGCCCACCAAGTGGATCGTGTCACCACCACGCTCGATGGCGCGCGATTCGTTGACGAGCATGGTCACGCCGAGGTGTTCGAGGAGTGGAACCTGCTCGATGAAGTCGTGGTTGCCCAATACTCCGAACACGCCCAAGGGGCAGCGAAGAAAGGGCATCAGCTGCGAGAGCTCGCGCATGGCCGGGAGGTAGTCTCCACGGGTCGCGAAGCGAAAATCGCCCGTGAGCACGCAGAGGTCGAAGTCCAGATCGCGCACCCTTTCTCCGATGGCGGCCGAGAGGCTCTTCCCGTGGGAGATCGGGCAGTCGAGGTGAAGGTCTGAGAGGTGCAGAACGCCCAAGCCTTCGAACGCCGGCGGGAGCCCTGGGAGGTTGAAGCGATTGAAGCTGACCTCAAGCTCCAGCACGTTCTTCTCGGCGTGCTCCGCAAGCCCCAGAAGATGCATCCCACGCTCTACCCACGAGAAAAGAAGCTCCAGCTCTTCGAGGTGCAGCCCAGGTCGCCCCGCGCCGAAAAAACGGGCTATGTGGTCCACTTGATGGCGCAAGCGACGGCCGAGGTAGTCGTGGTCGAAGCGATCGAGGAGCGTCAGCAGGCCTTCATTGAGGGCTTGTTCCAGCTCACGATCTTGGCGTAGAGCGTCATCCGAGACCATCTCGCCCCCTGGTTGGATCTTAAAGAGAAGCCTAACATAGACGAGAGTGTAAGATCGGCGAGGGGAGCGCGTAGAAGGGAGAAACGCGAGGATTCCCATGTCAAAACGCTCTTCGTTGTCGCTCCTTGTGGCTCCACTCGCCCTGCTCCTGCTTTCTTATTGCGCGGCCGATAGATCGGCTCCAGAAGCACCCCAGAGCCAAAGCTCCACGCCCGCCTCGAAGGGCGCAGAAAAGGACGCCCTCAGCGGCGAGAAGCAGGGGCTGGCCAGCCCCACATCGCGCAAGATCATTCGTGATGGAGAGGTTCAGGTGGTGGTGAAAGCCTACCAGCCGGCGCGCGCTAAATTGGAGAGCCTCGTCAGAACGGCCGGCGGGTTCATCGCCAAGGCGGAGGTGCGACACACCTTGGGTAAGGTCTCCTGGGCCGAACTCGAGCTGCGAATCCCTGCGGGGCGTTTTGGTGGCATCTTCAAGCAAATCCTCCAGCTTGGCATTGTCGAACGTGAGTCGATCAAGTCGCGCGACATCACCGAGGCCTACTTCGACCTCGCCGCGCGCTTGAAGAACGCCAAACGTCTCGAGGAGCGCTACCTCGAGCTGATGAAGGCCAAAGCTGGAGGCATCAAGGAGCTGCTGGCGGTGGAGAAGGAGCTCTCTCGTGTTCGCGAGCGTGTGGAGCGCCTGGAGGGCAAGCTGCGCCTCTACGACAACCTGGTTTCCCTCGCGACGTTGAAGGTGCAGCTGCGCATCGAAGCGAAATACGTGCCGCCCAAACCGCCGACTCTCGGCAATAAGCTCGCTCGTGTGCTCTCCGACTCTTGGGATGGCATGAAGGCCTTCGGCGAGGGGCTGCTGATCGTCGCCGTGGCGCTCTTGCCTTGGCTTCTTCCCTTGCTGGGCGTCTTGTGGCTGATCCGTCGCTGGTGGAGAAAGCGGCGTGCGCGCAAGGCCCAGCGCTGAGATTTGTTTCTAG
>JAFCZD010000149.1 GCA_019314525.1 Deltaproteobacteria bacterium | reverse complement strand
CAAGGGTTGATGCAGTTGTCGGTGCTGTCCGGGGTGCAGGGTGGCAGACAGTCTGCGTCTTGCTTCTTGGTGAGGCCCACAGGGCAGCAGCCATCGAGGGTGGAGGGGTCGGCCGCCACGCTCTGGGTGATGCATTGCGGGTTACAGGCGCTGCCGCCGAGGATCTGAGTCGTGCAGGGGTCGCCGTCGCTTGGGCAGCCCGCGGGGCAAGCGCCTGGGGAGCCCGTGGTGATGCCAGGATCGCAATCCTCACCGGCCTCGAGGAAGCCGTTGCCACAGGCGGTACCGCAGTCGTTGTCCGTGGCCGCGGTGGCGCCAGGAGGGCAGCAGCCGTCGCTGTGGATAGCCTTGGTGATCGGCGCGTTGGCGCAATAGGTCAAACAGTCCGAGCCGAGCAAGGTGTCCGTGGTGCACTCATTGTTGTCGCCGCAGCTGGTGGGGCAAGCGCCAACCTCGTTGGCCTGGATCGCGGTGTCACACCACTCGCCGGCTTCCACTTTGCCGTTGCCACACTCTGGGGGCGCGACGGTCGCGGAGTGCTGACATTCAGCCATGCAGTCGGCCCCGACCACATAGTCCTTGGTGGTGGCGTTGCCATCGTCGCAATCGGCCGCGACTTGCGGGCACGCACCCGCGTTGCCCGTGGCGATGCTGGTGTCGCATTTTTCGGTGGACTGCAGCACGCCGTCGCCGCACTCCTCGATCGGGCAGGTGTTCATGTGGGTGCAGATCGCGTCGCATTCAGTGCCGTAGATCTGGTCTGAGGTGCAAGGGTTGTCGTCCCAGCAATCGCCGGGGGTCTTGGGGCAGGCGCCCGCTTCGCCGGCGGGGATCGCCGTATCGCAGCGCTCGCCGCTGTCGAGTTGACCGTTGCCGCAGGGCACCACAGGGATGGGAGTGAACTCACAATACGCGTTGCATCCGCTGCCCAAAAGCTTGTCGGTGGTGGAGGCGTCGTTGTCGTCGCAGGCGGTGGGGCAGGGGTCACACATCTCGTCCGCGTCGGGCATGTTGTTGCCGCAGCAGGAGATGTTGCCCGCGATGGCTTCGAGGGCGGTGTTGAGCTCCGCCATGTTGTCGGCCTGGTAGTAGCTGCCGGTGCCGCCCTGGCTGGCCGCTTGCTCGAGTTGATAAGCGTCCACTCGGCTACCAAACCCAACGACGAAGGTCTTGATGCCATAAGCTTTGTAGACGGCTGAGGTCGCCACGGATGGGTGGTTAGGGGAGCAGGTCTCCTTACCGTCGGTGATGAAGATGATGTACTGGGATTTCCCAGCCTTCTTGACCCTGTCCAGCTCTGCGCCCGCCTTGCTCAATGACGCGCTGGAGGGCGTGGAGGCCACGTTGAGGCCGGGGTGGGGGTAGGCTGAGCCGATCACGGTGTTGATGGCGCTGCTGGAGCTTGTGCTCACCGGCACGTTGACGATGCCTGTGAGGCAGCAGTGGGTATCAGGGGTGCAGGGGCTGCCGCTCGCCTCCCAGCGGGGGAAGAGCATCAAGCCAAAGCCGATTTGATCGTGGAACTGCGCCGTGGTGGTGGCGATGACGTCCTTGGAGATATCCCAAAGGGTGCGGTCACCGATGGTGTTGTACATCATGCTCCCAGAGCGATCCAAGAGGATCATCGCGTCTGGGATCTCGCCGCAGAGATCTGCAGCCTGGGCTCGAGGCGTGGCGACTAGCACGCTCATGGCGAGGACTAAGGCACTGAAACGCATGATCGTCTCTCCCTGTTTCGGGCAGTTTGGTTAAAGATCCTTGGAAGATCGCTGCAAAAACACAGCAAAGATCATACCAAACGCAATAATCCTGGGGCTGTCCGTGCTTTCGATATGATCTCGACATATTGTGGGGAAACGTGCCCAAGGGAGTCATCGAAAATCGGAGGAAGTGACCACTCGTCTGGCCATCTAAACTGGAGCCAGGAGTCTCTGTTCGCCTAGATTTTCGGGACGCTGGGCAAGCGGCACCGCGTTTGCTAGCATGCCGGCGTCATGAGTTGTCGCGTCTTAATCCCGGTGGTCCTTTTTGTTGCGTTCGTTGGGGCTCCCTCCGGGGCCTATGCCTACAAATATACCCATGAAGTCCTCCCCGCGGAGCGGCTGCGTGACATCGCCAAGCGTTATCACACCACCACGCGCCGGATCATGCGGCACAACCGCTTGCGCAGCCAGCGCTTGCGGGCTGGGCGCAAGCTGAAGATCGTGACCTCGATCCCGAGTCGCACGCGCCGCAAGGTGCGCTATGCGGTGGTTAAGCGCGACACGCTGAGCCGCATTGCTCGTAAACACAAGATGAAGCTGTGGTTGCTCAAACGCCTCAACACCTCGGCCGCCAAGCGACGCTTGAAGCCTGGGCAGCGCCTGTGGGTGGTGGTGGAAGGGCCACGCCCCTCCGGTGGCGTCAAGGGGCTCTACCAGCTGACGAGCGGTCCAGGTTATAAGGTGCGCAATCAGCAGCGCGCCTGGGGCACCTTCCTCTCCGTGACGCAAATCCATGATGTGCTCAGCAGTTACGGCCTACGTTTCCCCAAGACACCACCACTGCTCGTGATGGATCTCAGCCGCAAGGGTGGTGGACTCTTTCGCCCCCACAAGTCGCATCGGCAGGGTCGTGATGTGGACATTCGCTATCCCAAGCTGAAGAAATATCGACGCATCGTACGCACACGGCCCAAAATGCTCGACCTTCAGCGGACGTGGTTTGTGGTGAAGAGGTTCCTCGACACCAAAGATGTCACCTTCATGTTCATGGATCACCCCCTGCAACGCGTGCTCTACAACTACGCGCTCAAGCACGGTGAGACGAAGAAGAGCTTGCATAAGGTCTTCCAATATCCCCGTGGAAAGCGCGCCTTGCACGGCACCATTCGTCATGAGCCTGGTCACGCCACACATCTGCATGTGCGCTTCCGCCGTGAGCCCAAAAAGGTGCCCACGAGCTGAGTGGGCTTTTCCGCCCCTCGCTGCAAAAACCAACGTCCACCTGTTGCTCTTGCTGCAAAAGCGAACGGGCGCTTGTTGTTTATGCGGCGTTCAGCCCTGGTAGAAGCTGGCGATGGTCTGCACCACCTCGTCGATGTGTGTCGGCGAAAGCTCTGGGTAGATGGGCAGGGCGAGGCACTCGCGAGCGGCTTTTTCTGCGTGGGGGAAGTCTCCAGCGGTGTAGCCCAAATTGAAGAAGCAAGGCTCTCGATGTAATCCATGGGGATAGTAGATGGCGCTGCCGATGCCGGCTTCGGCGAGGTGGGTGCGCAGGGCGTCACGGCGAGGGGCGCGGATCACAAATTGGCCAAAGACGTCTTCGCTCTTGGGTGTTGACCGCGGCGGCAGGGCGATGGGTAGGTCGAGGCTCTCGAAGGCGGCTTGGTAGCGCTCCGCGTTGCGCCGTCGCCCCGCGTTCCAGCCAGGGAGATAGGGCAACTTGACGCTGAGCACAGCGGCCTGGAGTGCGTCGAGGCGGCAGTTTCCTCCCATGCGTTCGTGCATGTAGGTTGTGCCTCGGCGTTGGCCATGGGCGCGCAGAGAGCGTAGAGCGCGCGCCAAGCTCGCGTCGTGGGTCGTGACCATGCCACCGTCGCCAAAACCGCCCAGGTTCTTGGCAGGGAAGAAGGAGAAGCAGCCCGCTGCGCCAAGGGCGCCTGCGTGTATGCCCGCGTGGCTCGCGCCAAAGGCCTGCGCTGCGTCCTCGACGATGGGGATGCTGGGGGCGGCGGCGCGCAAGCGCGGGATATCCACGCAGCGGCCAAAGAGATGAACCGGCAGCAGCGCTGCTGTGCGGGGCCCCACCTCTTCGAGGGCCTTGTGTACATCGAGCAGGTAGGTCTCGGGATCGATGTCTACGAGGATCGGCCGCGCGCCCACGCGCACGATGGCCTCCACGGTGGCGACGAAGGAGTAGGCGGTGGTGATTACCTCAGAGCCGGGCCCGACGCCAAGGGCTGCTAGCGTCAAATAGAGCGCGTCGCTGCCGTTGGACACGCCCACGGCATGGCCCACGCCGAGGTACTCAGCGACGCTGGCCTCGAAGCCCTCCACCTCGGGGCCAAGGATGAAGCGCTGGCTGGTCACCACGCGCTGCACCGCGGCGTCTACCTCAGGGGCGATGGTGCGGTACTGCGCTTGAAGATCTAGCAGGGGGATGCGCATGGTTTGGCCGTCATCTTTCGTTTCTTTGGGTTCACGACTTACGACGTGACTATCAAGGGGCGGCGAGAAGCCGGCTCAATGTTTGTGAGACAGAGCACTAGAGGTAAATCTGCATCTGACGGCGGTAGCTCTGGGTGAGAGGGGCGTCGTCACCCAGGGCGTTGAAGATGGCGAGGATCCCGCGGCGCGCGCCGTCGTCTTGAAACGATCGGTCGCGCTGGAGCACAGCCATCAATTGCTCAAGGGCGCCCTCATAGTCTTTGGCGTGCAGCATATGCCCAGCGGCCGCCCAGCGGCTCTCGAGGTGCTCAGGGTTGGCCTCGATGGCCTGCAGGCATTGGGCGAGGGTCTCGCTTTGGGCGCTTTGCATCAGCAAGAGGCGCACGCGTAGCGCCTCCGCTTCACCAAAGATCAGCGCGCGCTCGCTGATGCTGGTGAGGGTCAACAGGGCCGCTTCAATGTTGTCCTCGATCGCGTAGGCTTGGGCGATGAGCAGCAACGCTTCGTCCTGGTGCGTTGGATCTGCCACCAGCACGTCGAGGAGCGCCGGTACTTTCGCGGCGTGCTCTCGGGCGAGCAGCTCGCGTGCCTTGGCGAGGGCGCGTATGGCCTGCGAGGGGATGATGCGGTCGAGGAGGAGGTCGATGGCGTGCTCGTCCATGGCGCCTGTGAGCTGCTCCGTCACCACACCATCTTTGAAAACCTTCAGCGCTGGGATGCCGCGAATCTCGAATTGCATCGCCAAGGCTTGGTTGTCGTCAGTGTTGATCTTCACCAGGCCGACGTCGCCCTCGCGCGCCTCGACGGCTGCCTCGAGGAGGGGCGCCAGGGCTTTGCACGGGGCACACCAAGGCGCCCAAAAATCGACGATTACCGGCCGCTTTCGTGATTGCTCCACGACGAGGGTCTCGAAGGTGTCGGCTGTTGCTTCTGTGATCCACTCAGACATCTGCTCTACTCCTTGCTAATCCTTGCTAAGCGTGGCGAATACTGCGCCCTGCGCGGGGTGTGATCAAATGGAATTGTGATGACCACTCTTGGGGGTGAGGGCGGAGCTCGTGAGCAATGAAGTTCCCTAGCGCGCCACGCGCGTCTGCAAGAACTTTCGGATCGCCGCCGGCTTCGCGGTCTCGGCGGTCAAGCCGCGGTTGCCGAAGATGCCAGGTTTCTCGCCATAGAACATGCCGTCGATGGCCACGCCTGGTCCGTCTTTTTGCCGTAGAACGCAGGTGAAAGCCCACCGCTTTGGGTGTGGGCTAGGGAACTCGACCAGCGTGCCTTCTCGAGGGCGGAGGGGAATAGCCGTGGGTGGCGGGGCGTTCAAAGAGGTGTGGAACTCAACCTCGAGCGACCCCTTCAGCCCAAAGGGGAAATAGGTGGGCAGGCGCTGGAAGTCCTTCTGGGGCGGATAGACGGTGCGTCGGCGCAGGTCTCCGACGTCCACAGCCACTTGGAAGGCGCCGCCGGCGCCACGCAAGATGTGCAGCTGGCATCCCGCCTTCGAGACAGGACCCTGCTTAGCGTTCTTGCCCGGCGTGAGCATGAAGGCGAGCTGCAGGAGGAGCTTCTCACGGGGCACACGTTGCCGCGGCGAGGAGGGCGTTGCTTCTTTTCGCGCCTTTTCGAGCTCTCCTTCGCGCGAGGAAGCAGGAGAGGACGCTGGCTTGCAGCCGATGCTGACCATGGAGCCAAGCGCCAACAACAAGAAGAAAACAGGGGTCGAAGGGGTCATCATGCTCATAAGCGCTTTTTCACTGCCACTTGCCCCCTTGAAGCGGACCTTCGTGGCGGTCACCATCTAATAAAGACTAGCCTATCAGAGATGACCGCGTCATGCGGAGGAGGAAGGTGCGCCTGTGTATCGTGATCACCTCGTCGCTGCCCGTTATAGGCAGCAACAGATCGCGCAGGAGCTCGGCGCAACCGCTGTCCCCGCGTCCCTTGCTCATATCTATTCTCGTCGAGTGGGCCGCATCGCCGCTGGCGTGGCCGCCCTAGGCGCCCTCTTGGCCATGGCCATCCATTTCCTCTTTACGCTCGACCATCGGGAAATTGCGCTCTACTTGCCTATCGCCTGGGGTGCGGCGGCGCTGGCCTATGGCATTGGGCGCTGGGTTGGTGGCGCGTTGCTCCGCCGTCGAGTGGCGCGCGAATACGCGACCTCGGGGGATATCTTCATCGATCTCGGCCGACTCGACGCTCTCAAACCTCAGCAGTTCATGTTGGCGCATGTACACCAACACGAGCGCCTCGCGTTACAGGTACCTCTCTTGGCCGCCGCCTTGCTCACGCCGCTCTCTCTACACTTGCTCATCGGTGTGCTGTGGCTTGGCGTCTCAGTGAGCACCTTTGGTCAGTGGATCATCACCAGCATGGTGCTGGTGGGTCACGCGCACATTACCCTCGCGCTCTTCGCCCTCTTTCATGCAGCGCGTGTGCAACGGGAGCTCGACCAAGGGGTGAAGGTTTCTGGGGCCTCACGTGGAGGTGTGGCCTTGCTCTGGACCGTGGGCGCCAGCGCCGTGCCCGGGATCGTGATGCTTTGTGTGCCACCGATTCTGGTGGCCATCACCGGTTTGGTTTTTGTGCCGTGGCTCTTCCACTGGGCAAGCAGGACCGCCCACAGCGAGCGCGCCGTGCTCATGGCCCACGGCTTCATGGCCAAGGATCAGGGCCTCAATAAGCGATAGCGAAGCCGCGCTCCGAAGAATTCCCTGTTTCAGCAAAAAACGTCTCGACCATCATAGCCAAGCCCTTGGTAGCAATTTTCTTTTGTCCCTCGCGGGTGTGACCCGCGTATTGCGAAGTGATCAGTCGCGATTCTCAAGGGAGGAATGATGAAAACTGCCATGTTGCTCACCGCCAGCTGTCTTTTGGCATTCGCCATGGGTTGCGAGTCCCGCTCTTTCGAGGACCCACCACCCCGCGACGAAAAATTGAGTAGCAAGTTCTATCCGCAGACCATTGAAAAAGAGGTCGACATCCTCTTCGTCATCGACAACTCCGGCTCCATGAAGGAGGAGCAGGAGAACCTGCGCAAAAACTTTGGCATTCTGATCGATGCGCTCAAGAGCGACAAACTCGACGGCAAGATCCCCAACGTGCACATCGGTGTCATCACGACAGATCTTGGGGCCGGCACCTATGGCGCTGCGATTGACGGCTGTCAGAGCACAGGTGGCGATAGGGGCAAGCTGCAACACGAGCCACGTATCGAGGGCTGCGCGGACCCCAAAGACCCCTGGATTAGCTACTCCGACGGCGTGCACAATATTCCTGACTGCGACAACCCCGACCCCATCGAGTGTGTCAAAGACGCCTTCAAATGTATCGCCGACCCAGGCCTCGATGGCTGTGGCTTCGAGATGCATCTGGAGTCTGCCCGGCTGGCCCTCGACAAGAGCAACAACGCTAACCCAGGCTTTCTGCGCGACAATGCGTTCTTGGCGGTGGTCTTCATCACAGACGAAGACGATTGCTCCGCGGCAGATGGGACACTCTTCGACCCAACCCAGAAGGGGTTCTCTGATCCGCTCGGCCCGCTTGAATCGTTCCGCTGCTTCGAGTTTGGCATTCAATGCGATATCAACGACCGGCACACCAGCGGCCCCCGCACAAACTGCGTTCCCGCCTATGACTACCTGCACGATGTTAACAAATACATCGCCTTCTTCGAGGAGATCAAAGGCGGCAAAGACCGTGTAATCATGGCAGCCATCGCCGGCCCCACCCACGGCGCGCCGGTGCTTCCCAATGGCAAACTCACACAGCTCGTGGAGGTGGGCAACGATGGCCAAAGGTCATTTCTGATGCCCAGCTGCAGCACCGCCACCGGTTTCGCCGTCCCGGCGCTGCGCATCGGCAAGGTCGTCGAGGCCTTCGGGGGGGAGATTCACACGATTTGCACCGATGAGGACGATGAGGGCTTCGGCCCAGCCCTCAAAGCCCTCGGCGAGAAGATCGTCGCCTCTCTCGGCGGCCAATGCATCACCTCGCCGCTCTTGGTGCCCAACGGTGGCGTGGCCTGCAAGGTGGGGGTAGGGGCCTGCAAGATGCCCTCTTGCCCCTCAGACACAACCTGTGACGCAGCACGGGGTGTCTGTGTGGATGGGGGTGGTAAAGACACCTCGAGTTTCTGTGGGGACAGCTGCTTGGACAAGGCCGATTGTCAGCTGAGCCTGATCTCTGGACGCGGTACAGACCAGGAAAGAGAAGTGCAGGTCGACAAATGTCCGGTAGAACTCTTCGATCCCCGCGTGCCCAAAGAGCAATGTGGAGACAGCTGCCCCTGTTGGCGTATCGTGCCGCACGAGGCTGATTGTCGCCAAGAGCTCAACGTTTCCCCCCTCGGCTTTGAGGTGATGCGCACGGACGCAGCGGCCCCAGGCACCGTCGCCGTGGCCCGTTGCCGCGCCGCGCTCTTCAATTGGTATGATAGCGAAGTGCAGGACGCGCCCTTCCATTGCGGGCTGCCCTAGACCTACTCGGCGGAAGTAATGAACCGTTCAGAACGACTTACGCCGCGAATGTCTAGCGTTCACGTCCTGCGGCTCCTCTGCTCAATAGGCGATAGCGTAGCCGAAAGCCGCCTTCGGGTATTTGAGCAGCTCTCGTTGGAGCAGCGCGAAGTGCAGCCGGGAGAGCGCCTTTGGGGAGATGTAACGAGCCACCAGCGCCTGGCCTGCCTTCTTGTTGCCATGGGCCTTGATACGGCCAACCTCACGCATCAGCGCGTTGATCGCGGGGGCGACCTTCTTGAAGTGCAGCCGGAACTTGCCGCGCTCGAAGACGAGGGCGCCGTGATCCATCAGCCAGCCCATCTGTATCGCCGAGAGGCGGGAGTAGGGTTTGGGCTGCCCCGAGGGCATGGTCATACCGCGGGAGATGTGGCCAAAGGACCAGAGCACGCTGTTGGTGTAACCTTGGTGCACCTGTTTGTGAGTGAGCACGCCTCGTTTGAAGAGGAAGTGGGTGTACCAGAGGGAGAGGGTCTGAGCTTTCAGCTCCTCGAGGGTCGAGGCCAAGCCACCGCCGAAGATCTCCTTGGGCACCTTGCCATGGACCCGGTAGTCGCTGTCGGGTCCAAAGTTATGTCCTGCTTCGTGCAGGATCGTGTCCAGCAGCCCAGGCGCGGGGTCAGAGGTGAAAGCCTCGAAGGTTTTGGCGTGCAGCAGGGCGTTGGCTTTGAGCTGGCGAATGCGCAAGGAGTCCGCGTCGGTGTAGATATTGGTCATCACCACCGTGCGCCGCCGCCCCTCCTTGGCCACCTTGCCCCAGTTGGGCAGCGACTGGCCGAGGGTAGCGCCGAGAGGGTGACGCGAGTCACCTGCGTTGAGCATCACCTGGATGAAGTCGGGCATGTGAAAGGCCACCTTGCGCGCCTTGTAGGGTTTTCCGATCAAGCGCGCGAGGGCCGCCTCCATGGCGTCGCGGTGGGGTTGGAGCTTCTTCTTCCAGGCCAGCGACGAGGGGTCGATCAACGCGAGCGAGAGGTGAAAGCTGGCCTTCTGTTGGCAAGGGTCGGCGTAGACCTCGTCGGGGCCGATGCGCAGGTAGAAGCGACTGTTGACGGAGTTCATCGCCGCCCAGGCCTCGTCGGCGAGCTCCCAGTTGTTGTCGGTGAAGGCCTTGGCGGCCGCGAGGAGGTAGACACGCAAGGCTTCTTCGTCTTCAACCTTCGTGAGCGCCGCCGCCGCGCTGCGCAGCAGGCCCGCCACCCGACGCATCTCGGGGCCAAAGGCTCGCGGCAGAGGCCAGGCTACGAGCTGTCCGCGCACGCGGCGTACCACAGTGAAGGGGTCGAGCAGGGTACGCGCCTTGGGGTGCTTTTGTAGCTTCTCGCAGAAGGCCTTGTCTTGTTTGACGTCCAGCGGGTAGCTCTCCACCCGGCGCCGGGGAAACGTGGGCAGGGCGTTGCAGAAGGCGTCGCCTTTGGTGGCGGGCGTCGAGCACCAGGGGCCC
Organism: Deltaproteobacteria bacterium; assembly: GCA_019314525.1. Classification (GTDB taxonomy): domain Bacteria; phylum Myxococcota_A; class Polyangia; genus JAFCZD01. Next base: position 1,018 of record JAFCZD010000149.1, on the reverse strand, counting down.
GCGTTGCGCACGAAGAGCGCGCGGTCGGCGGCAGTGGCCCTGCGCAGGCCCCGCTTATGGGCGCGCCCACCTGTTTGCCGCAGATAGAGCTGATCGATGATCTGCCCAGCTTTCACCAGCTTCGCCACGACGCGGCGTTGCCAGGCTGGGCTTTTGCGCAGGTCGGTCATCACCACGGTGGGGCGTCCAGCGTCGAGCTCGCGCCTGACGGCCTCATGACGGCGCAGCTCGACCAGTTTTCTGTAGAGGCGCTCGAGGCGGGGTGTGAAGCGTGCACCTCGTACGAAGGCCTTCAGTGGGGCGCCGCTGCCACGCGCGGAGAGTTCGTCGGGGTCGAGGAGCTGGTTCTTGTTGGAGTCGGCGTGCCAGAAGAGTGTGCTGCTGAGATGATAGGCCAGGCGGTTGAAGTCGGCTCGAGACAGCGCTGGAAGCCCAAACTGCGTGGGTGCTTTGGCCTGAGCGTGGCCAGCGGAAAGCATCAAGATAAGCGTTAAGAGCGGTCGCATAATCCCTCCTTGGGGCGGCCATCTTGTCGGGTGGTAGGGGGCTTGTAAAGGAGAGCTAGCGGTAGGGGCCAGAAGGGTCATCCGAGCCTGACACGGTCGGGCGTCGCGACGAAGCTCTTGATGCGGGCCAGCTCTCGCCCGAAGAACACCTCGCTTAAGTCATTCCGAAAGAATCGATTCCCGCCTGCGCGGGAATGACAGGATCCCCCAGTCGCCTGCGCGGGAATGACAGGATCCCAGTGCCAGGATAATTTCGCGGCGGTCCTGCGCGGGAATGACAGGATCCCCCAGTGCCAGGATAATTTCGCGGCGGTCCTGCGCGGGAATGACAGGATCCCCCAGAGCCAGGATAATTTCGCGGCGGTCCTGCGCGGGAATGACAGGATCCCAGTGCCAGGATAATTTCGCGGCGGTCCTGCGCGGGAATGACAGGATCCCTGCCAGGATAATTTCGCGGCGGTCCTGCGCGGGAATGACAGGATCCCCCAGTGCCAGGATAATTTCGCGCTTCC
>JAFCZD010000597.1 GCA_019314525.1 Deltaproteobacteria bacterium | reverse complement strand
CCCCCGGTGCTGTCATATGACGCGCCATGAAAGGCTTTCTGCCAACGGTGCACACCAGCGCTAGAAAAGCTGGTGACAAAGACATCCAAAGAACCCTGAGATGTCACGTCCCCACCACCAAGGTTGATCGTCTCAGAAAATTCGCCGAGAACAGTTATATTGCCGCTCGCATCGACTCTGACGACCTCTCCATGGTCAGGGCCTGTGCCCCCAAAGGTCTTATACCAACGGTGGTCGCCCGCGGCAGAGAAACTGGTAATGAAAACGTCGTAGTCTCCCTTCGACGTGACATTCCCACCGCCTAGATTTGCCTTGCCCTCGAAATGCCCAGTGAGGATCACGTTTCCGTCCCCATCCACCACCACGCTCTGTGAGTAATCCGGCCCGTCACCACCGAAGGCCTGCTGCCAGCGGTGCACACCCAATGAGGAAAAGCTCGTGACAAACATGTCCTGGTCGCCCACGGCGATGACGTCGCCACCACCAAAGTCGGCCGTGCCCGTAAAGGTGCCTGTAATATACACATTGTCGGCAGCGTCCACGGCCACGCCGTAACCACGATCAGTGAGGGCACCACCCAAAGCTCTTTGCCAACGGTGAACGCCAGCGGCGGTGAAGCTGGTGACAATGACGTCGTAGCCCCCCATGGCGGTGACGCTGCCACCACCCGGGTCGACGGTGCGTTGGAAGTGGCCGGTGAGGGTGACATTCCCCTTGCTGTCCACCACCACGCCATGGCCAAAGTCAGCCCAGGTGTCACCGAAAGTCTTGTGCCAGAGGTGCGTGATCTTCCTGGGGTCAACGCCACCGTCTAGGGTTGCGTCGGGCACAGCTGCGTCGGGCACAGCTGCGTCGGGCACAGCTGCGTCGGGCACAGCTGCGTCGGGCACAGCTGCGTCGGGCACGGCTGCGTCGGGCACAGCTGCGTCGGGCACAGCTGCGTCGGGCACAGCTGCGTCGGGCACAGCTGCGTCTAGTGGCGCATCAACGCACTCACCGTCGATGCAGCTGCCAGAGCTGCACTGGAGGTCTCCTGTGCAGCCAATACAGGCCTCGCCGGTTTCAGCGGGTTGGGCGCTCTTGCAAACCAGCTCATCACAGCGCCCTGAGCTGCATTCATCCTCTTGGGCGCAAATATCACCGAGCAGCTTGAGTGAGGAATCTACCTCACATCCAAGGATGGACAAGAGACAGAGCAAGGAGAGCGGCTGCAACCTTGGGATCATCACGTACCTCATGGAGAATGCCCCATGATACCACTGATACGACGACCGCGTCACAATCCGCTGCCAACGAAACGACAAACGCATCGCCTCGAAGATGGTATAGAGTCTCCTTGAGGCAAACCATGCGACACTTTCACGCCCTAGTTTTGTTCAGCGCTCTGTTGGCTTGGCTTCCCGCCACGGTCGACGCGCAAACCCGCCCCACGTCAGCGCCAACCACGCTGCCCACGCATGTGCCCACCAGCCAACCCGCGTCTCAGCCAAAAGCCTCCAAGGCTGCCACAGACCCCTACGCTGGCCTCGATCACATGGGGACCCCAAAACTCCCCCCTGTCGAGCCAACCCTCACCCCCAAAAAAGCTCACTCGGGGAAGCGCCAGCTCCCGCGCTACGATGGTCGCAAAGCCGACTCTGCTTCCGCAGGTGAGGTGCTCGTGTGGGTGCCGCGTGCGCTCTTTCTCCCCGCCTGGTTGGTGATGGAATATGGCCTGCGGTGGCCTCTAGTCTCCCTCACCACCTGGGCCGAGGAGCGCTACATCATTGAGCGCACCCAACGCTTCTTCACCTTCGCCGATGGGCGCGCGGGGCTCTTCCCCACCCTCTTTTTCAACTTTGGTCTCAACCCCTCGGCGGGGCTCTTCTTCTACTTTGACGACCTCGGGGTAAAGAAGAACCGCCTCACCCTGCAGGCCGGCTTCTGGATCAACGAGTGGATCCACGTGATGGGCACCAACACCTTCAAGGTCTTCCGCAACGACGAGGGGGAGGTCACGCTGCGAGGTGAGTTTTTCAGCCGACCCGACCGCGTCTTCTCTGGCCTCAACCAGCAGGGGAAAGGCACAGGAGAGCGTTTCTTCCGCGAGCGATGCGGAGAGGCTGAGCTCAACCTGCGCACCTACCTGCGCGGCCTCAACCGTGTCAGCATCGGCCTGCTCTACCATAACGTCGACACGGGGAGCGGACACGACTTCGACGAAGACCTGAGCATCGACGCTCCTGGGTCTCCCTTTTTACTCGACGCCCAAACGGGCGAGCTAGACCCAGCGCTCGTACCTGGCTACGGGAAGGTCTACCACCTGCTCACAACGCAGCTGCGACTCGAGCTCGACACGCGGCACCCAGAGCGCGACTTTCGCCCAGGCTCGGGCCTGCGCCTCGAGCTCTTTGGATCCTTTTCCTTCGACCCCACCAACACCGACCTGCGCTTCTTCCGTTGGGGTGGCGAAGCCGCCGGCTTCTGGGACGTCAGCAGCCTCAACCATGTGCTCGCCCTGCGCGTCTACGCGGAAACCATCGAGAGCGTGGGCGACACCCTCGTGCCCTTTACCAACCGCCTCGTGCTCGGTGGCCCAGAATTTCTGCGGGGCTTTTTGGAGGGGCAGTTCCGGGGTGATAGCGCCATGGTCGTGACCCTCGACTACCGCTACCCTGTGTGGGTTCTCTTTGATGCCAATCTCTTTGTGAGCCTTGGCAATGTCTTCCCTGGCCGCTTCGAGCAAGTGCACGTCAAGCGCATGGTGATGTCCTGGGGCCTTGGCCTGCGCACCAATACATCACGCGATGTCTCCCTCGATCTCCTCGTCGCCTTTGGCAGCAACGCCCTAGAGCAGTGGAGCGAGGACTTCGATCTGGACAACGTGCGCGTCATCTTTGGCATCAACCAGGGCTTTTGAGGAGGTCTTTGATGAGAACGATAAGAAGACCCATGCTGCGAAACGACGCCCTCACCCCCCTCATCATGGCGATCCTCCTCTGCGCCTGCAGCAGCGATGTGCGGCGCTACCCCTTGGCAGATCCCCTCTGGGTCGACAGCGATCGTAACCACGTCTCGCCGCCCCCAGGGGAATACTACTCGGGGTTGCTGGCCGATGGCGCAGACCAGATGGTCTTACGACCCTTGGCGGAGTTTTTCGCCTTCCACCTGCCGGGTGAAGCACGCAACGTCAACGCCGTGGACGAAGTGCCCAACAGCGCGTGGTTCCAAAACCGCCTGGGGCTCTTTCCCATCACACCTCAGCGTGCTGCGCGCGCAGCCTGCTCCCAAGAGCGCCTAGACCCCAAGCGTGGGCCGTGGATCGTCGCTGGCGCCAAGCCCAACGGGGCAAACCCGGGCTTCTTCATCAAGACCCCCCAAGGCCGCTACCTGCTCAAATTCGACGGTCCCTTGCAACCTCAGCGCGCCACCGCAGCGGACGTCATCGGCTCGAAAATCTACTGGGCCGCCGGTTATCATGCCCCCTGCAATCAAGTCGTCTACTTTCGCCGTGACATCTTCAAGATCGGTGACAAAGCCACCACCAAGAATCAATACGGAGAAAAATCCAAGGTCACCGAAGACGATGTGAACCAAGTGCTGGCCATGGCCTTCCGCCGCAAGAACGGCCTGCTGCGCGCTTCGGCGAGCCAATTCGTCGATGGCAAACCCCTGGGGCCTTGGCGCTATGAAGGCACCCGGGGTGACGATCCAAACGACGCGATCCCCCACGAAGACCGGCGCGAGCTACGCGCCAACCGCCTCTTGGCCGCCTGGATCAACCACTTCGACACGCGGGAGCAGAACACCCTCGACGTCTGGGCCAAACGCGGCAAGCGGCAGTTTATCCGCCACTTCTATATCGACTGGGGCGACAGCTTCGGCAGCCGCTGGGCCAACGACGCCATCAGCCGGCGACTGGGCTTCTCCTATTACTTTGACGCCAAGGATGTCTTCTTCGACCTCGTGAGCTTTGGCATCATCCCCCGTCCGTGGAACCGCGTGCGCGTCAACACCAAGGCAGAGATCTTCGGCTATTTTTCCACCCGAGACTTCGTGCCCTCGCGTTGGAAGGGGGGCTACCCCAACCCGGCGTTCGAGCGCATGACCCACCGCGACGCCCTATGGATGGTGCGGATCATCTCGCGCTTCTCCGACGCGCACATTCGGGCCATGGTCGCCAAAGGCGAGCTGGACGATCCGCGTGCCCAAGCCTATCTCATCACAACGCTCATCGAGCGACGCAACATGATCATGCGCGAGTACCTGCAAAAATACGCCTCCCTCGATCGCTTTCGGCTCGTGCGACGCAAAGCGGGCGATAAGGCACAATCCCTCTGCTTCGAAGACCTCGCGCTGAAGCAGCGCTTGGTGGACGCCACCAAGGTCGTCTACAAGCTGCGTTTCTACGGTGGGCGGAAGCTTGAGCAACAACTGGGCTGGCTGCAATTTTCCCCCGACCCCGATCACGCCCATCGCAGCTGCGTGCTGCTGCCCATAGGCGACAAGCTGATGCAGTTGGACGTGGTTCTGGGCAACCCGCCCTATTCCATAAAGCAATGGTACCGCGCCGCTTGGTCTGCTGATCCCGGGGGCCGAAATATCTACGGAACACCTCCACAGGGTCGCGCCGATGACGCATT
>JAFCZD010000596.1 GCA_019314525.1 Deltaproteobacteria bacterium | reverse complement strand
TCCAACAGTGAGATGTACAGCGTCGTTCTTGGGCCTGAGGCACGCGCTATTGTCGGCGCGACGAAGCTGCAAGACCACCTCGACGCGCGCCATTCGTTGACGGTGGATCACTATGAGGCGATGGAAAAAGAACGTACGGCCACTATCGATCAGCCGACCTACACACCATCCACTGAGGGTTTCGACGGGCTCTACGAGAGCCACTACCACGGCAAGGGGTTGCTCGTCTTCCGGGGGCTCAATGGTTATTTCCGTCAGTACGAATGGTCCTAGTGTTTTGTCTCATAAACATTGAGCCGGCTTCTCGCCGCCCCTTGAGGGGGCACAGGGCGGCTCCAAGACGGCTCATTTGGCATTTCTCTAGCCAAGACACTCTGTTTCATTTGGCGCCGCCTCCGCGGCGCAAGAGTGTTACGACTTATAAGAGACGCTCGGAGCGATCAAGATTCTGAGACGCAACACTAGTGGTAGGCGGCGATGATCATCCACTGCAAAGAAGAGGGCAGCGTTTGGCGGCTACGTTTTAGAGCAGCCCACGAGGGGGCGCCGCCCACCATTACCTACGCCTCGCTCGAGGCGCTCTTCGTGGCGCTTCTCCGCGCTCAGAGCAGTGACCACTGCCGGGTGCTGATCCTCGAGGGAGAGGCGGGTGAGTTCTGTCGCGGGATGGATCTCGACGATGTTGCAGGCGGCGACCCACATACCCACGACGGTGTTCGTCTCTACGCTCGCTGCGTGAGCGCCCTGCGTGAGGGGCCTTTTGCGGTGGTCTCGTTGGTTGACGGGCCAGCCGTAGCGGGTGCCGTGGGGCTGGTGGCGGCGGCAGACATCGCGCTGGCCACTCGCACGTCGAGCTTCGCGCTGCCCGAGGTGATGCTGGGGTTGTTGCCTTCGATTGTCCTCCCCTTGCTCATGGAGCGTATGCCCGAGCAGAAGGCGCGATTCTTGGCGCTGACGCCGGCGGGGGTCTCCGCAGAGCGTGCCGAGGCCTTGGGCCTGATCGACGGGCTCTGCGAGGACAGCGTCGCCCTGGAAAAGGCCGCGCGATCCAGTATCAAGCAGCTCCTGCGGCTGCAGCCCGCCGCCGTGGGCGAGCTGAAGCGCTTCTCTCGGCAATGTGCCGCGGAGCCGCTGGCTGAGGGGATCGAGCATGGTGTGGCGATGACACATACGTTGGTGCAGCAACCCATGACCCTCTCGGCGATCCGAGCCTTTGTGGCAGGCGAGCCGCTGCCGTGGGTCGAACGTTATGGTAGGGACAAGCGAGATGGCAGGGGCAAGCGAGATGGCTGAGCGTATTCACCTCGAGATCGACGACGCGGGCGTCGCTGTGCTCACTATGGATGATCCGGCTGAACGTAACGCCTTGGGTGAAGCCTTCGTCGAGGAGCTCACAGAGACGCTAGCAAAGCTCGATGATAAACGTGTTCGCGTCTGTGTTCTACGCGGCACCCAAGAGATCTTCTGCGCTGGTGGTCACAAAGACATGCTGGAGGCGCTCGCATCGGGAGATGTGGTGGCGAGCGACATCATGGTCTCTCGTGCTGTCCTTGAGGTGCCCGTGCCTATCATCGCGGCCATGGAAGGGCACGCTGTGGGTGGCGGTCTGACCCTCGGTCTCTGCTGCGATATGGTGCTGATGGCCGAAGAGAGCAGCTATGGCTGCAGCTTCATGAATATGGGTTTCACCCCGGGCATGGGAAACACGCGCATCTTGCCCCTAGCGGTGGGCGATTACCTCGCCGCGGAGATGATGTACGGAGGAAAGTTTTTCCGTGGCAAACACTTCGTAGGGCGCAGCCAGATCAACTATGTGGTGCCCAAGGCCAAGCTCTTTTCGCGCGCCATGAAGGTGGCGCGATCTATCGCCGAAAAGCCACGAGGTGCGCTGCTTTTGCTCAAGAGCGCGCTCTCGATCCCCAAGCGGCAGCTCTTCGAAGAGGCGCGCACGACGGAGTCATTCATGCATGAGATTTCCTTTGCGCAGGAAGAGACCAAGGCGTTGATCGACGAGTATTATCCGAAGATTTGAGGGTGCTGGAGACTCCTCCAGCTCAGGCGTTCAACTTCACGGCGCCCGGTCCCAGCCATTTGCAGAGCAGCTCGCGGAAGGCCTTAGCGTCCACAGGCTTGGAGACGAAGTCGTCGAAGCCAGCTTCCTCGCAGGCGGCTCGTGTTTCTTGTAGCACATCAGCGGTCATTGCGACGAGGGGGACCCGGACCAAAGCCATCTCTCCTTCAAGGGAGCGCATGCGGCGCGCGACCTCAAGGCCATCCATGCCCGGGAGCCGTAGGTCGAGGAGCACCAGGTCAAAGGGGCCTCCGTTAAAGGCCTCAAGAGCTTCGTGCCCTTCTTTGGTGCAGCGCACCGTGACACCGAAGCGCTCAAGGAAACGGCAGGCGTAAACACGGTTGAAGCGATTGTCCTCCAACAACAAGACCGTGCTACCGGCAAAACGCTGTGTGTCCCGTCGGATGATCTCGTTGTGGTCAACCACAGGCTCCACCTTTGCGTCCAGGGGCACGACCTCCAGCGGGACCTCGCAGGAGAAGGTGCTGCCAGCGCCCGGTTGGGATTGGACCAAGAGGGTGCCCTCTAGCGCATCGGCCAACCCGCGGGCGAGTGCCAGGCCCAGCCCCGCACCCTCTCGCGCCTTCGTTGGTCTTGGGTTCCCCTGTTCGAAGGGCGTGAAGATGCGTTCATGATCCACTTCTGCGATCCCGGCGCCGGTGTCGCTCACAGAGAATTCGACGGTGGCGAGAGCGTGGTCAATGCCGGTGAGCTTCGCGGCGATGGAGACGGTTCCTTCATGGGTGAACTTGATGGCGTTCTTCGTGAGATTAGCGAGGATCTGTTGCAGGCGGGTAGTATCCCCTCGCAAACGGTGTGGCAGGTCTGGATCGCTGGTGCTGGTGAGCTTCAGGCCTTTCTCTTCTGCCTCGAGGGTGAAGGTCTCCGCTACCTGTTTCACGAGGCGCGCTGGGTCGCATTCGACCCTCTCGACGTCAACGCGGTGGGCATCGATCTTGGAGAGGTCGAGGGCGTTGGTGAGCAGCTCCGCGAGCCCCTTGGCGGCTGTGTTGATGATCCTCAGGTTATCGCGGTCCACCCCTTGAAGCCCCCCGGCCAGCGAGAGCTGCGAGAGCCCGACGATGGCGTTGAGGGGGGTGCGGATCTCGTGGCTCATGGCAGCCAGGAAACGAGACTTTGCTCGTGACGATTTTTCGGAGCGCTGGACGGCATTGGAGAGGGCTTCCTGCTGTTCGAGCGCCTCTGCTTGCTGGTACACGAGCGTTTCGTGGAGCATGCTGATGCCAGCCAGAATCTGCGCCCAGAGCGGGTCTTTCTCCTGAATAATCTCTTGCTCCTCAATGGAGCAGGTGGTGGCGCTGAGCTCCACCAGGTATTCGAGGACCTGCGCCAGCCTATTGGATTCGGTTTCAGTCATCGCTCAAGGCCACGAGCGCCTCCTCGATGGAGGGGTATTGTCCGTAGGATCTCACCCCCAACGCAGCCATGATGAAGCGCGCCGCAATGCGAATGAAGATATTGTCGCCAAAGACGAAGGCGACGTATT
>JAFCZD010000595.1 GCA_019314525.1 Deltaproteobacteria bacterium | reverse complement strand
GATTATCAGCCTCATCGCTGGTATCCTCTGCATCATCGCTGGCATCATGTTCTTCCTCAACAAGGGCAAAATGCTGGGCTTCATCGCTGCCGGAGTGGGTATTCTCGGCGAGGTAGTCTTCATCGCAATGGTGACCTTTTCGATCATCTTGGTGATCAAGATCCTGCTCTACGCTTTTGCGGGTTTTGCTGGGACCAAGGTTGGCCAGGCCGCCTAGTTTCAGGCCGCCTAGGGGGCTAATCCTAGCGCACACTCAACGTTTGAACGCGAAAGGGAGGGCACCTTGCCCTCCCTTTTTTTGTCCAGAACCTACACCACAGATAGACCTGCCCCCTCCAAGATCTTGTGAGAGCATCCGCCACGAGATACCCTCCTGTCGTACCAACAAAAAAGGAAGGTCTCTGCATGCGCGTTGAATGCAAGTTGTTGACGTTTGGAATTCTAGGGCTCTGTCTCGCCTTCGCAGGCTGCAGCGATGAGAGCACAACTCCCACGGGTGACGCTGGCCCTGACACGCTTGCCACCGATGGCCCCGCCTCGGACACCACGCCCCTCATTGGCAATGGCACTCTCACCTTCACCCCCACCTGGGGCAAGAACACCGGCACACAGATCGACCCGATCTGGCGTCCCTTTGTGCCCTTCTATGAGGCAGACTCCACCTTGGTGGTGATGCTCTGCAAGACCGACGACACGTCGTGTGAAGCGCCCGTGCTGATCCACGAGGTCACAGCGACACAGAGCAATGGTGATCCGATTCAAAACTCCTTTGGGCCCGACGTCACCGTCGACAAATTGCCCGAGGGCACCTTCGCGCTGATGATCTTCGCCGACGGTACCACCTCCCGCGCCAAAGGCTTCGCCTGGGACAGCGGCTTCGCCACCCGCGAGACAGCCTGGAAGGGCGCGGTCAGCGAGGGTGATATGATGATGGCCGCCGAGTCACCCGCCACGGGCAACAACCCCACGCCCGCCACGGTGGAAGTCACTCTCAGCGCCGACCAGCCCGCAGACCTCGGCACCATCGTGCTCTCCCATCTTCACGAACGAGACATCTCCCCTGCGCTGCAAACTGAGCAAGGAACGATGCTGGTGGCCGTAGAAAAGGGCCTGCGCTTTGTGGATCTCGCAAGCTACGCCGTGCAAGAAACCGCCACAAACTCCGGTTTCTACACCTATCAACTGGTGGATGATAGCGATCAAGCACTTGACGGCGTCTGTGGCGTCATCGAGGGCGAAGACGTCGTCTACGTGCTCTACTCGAGTGGCGTCGCTTATGCCTTCGATGCCATCAACCGCACACAGCTCAGCACCCACGCCATCACCTTCGCCAACGCCACGAGCAAGACACCGTGCCGCGGCGTTCATGTGCGCAAAGACAGCAAAGACTACCTTTTCGTGATGAATACTGGCGCAGGCGCCAACGCGCCCACGGCAGAGGGCTTGTGGTATGCCGACGTCACGAATATCGCCACCGCTCCGGTGAGCGCACCCTACCTCAGCAGGGCCGATGAAGCGTTCTTGACCCACGGGTTGGGGGCCGCTGCGGTCAACGGCGACAGCATCTATTTCAGCCAGATCACCCCCGCCAACGCCACCAACGAGCCCGCAGCCTGTGCGGGAAAAGTCTGCGTCTTCCGCGCCACCTTCGACGCCAGCGGTAAGCCCAGCTTCCGGCATGGTGGCGCTGACGTGGAGGCCTACGCCGTGATGGGAGCAAAGGACGATATCGTCACAACCCAAGGCACCATCGGCTGCCTCACCTCTGGAGACATCAACACCGCTGGCATCGCCGTAGCCTCCTACCAGGGCAGCGGCGCCTTGAAGGACCATAAACTGCTCTTCGTGGGGGGTTGCTTGCAGCTCGCAGTGCTCGACATCGATGACGCCCACCAAGCGCTAGACTTCAACAGTGGCTTGGCTGGGACCCAACACATGGACGCGACCGTCTTCGGTCAGGGCTTCACGACCTTCCGGCTCTCGCCCAATGGCAAGACCCTCTGGTCGGTGCCCAGCTACAAATCGGTGATCCACTTCGATATCAACGTGGCCACCCTTGGTGACCCGGACAACCGCCAGACCTTCAACCGCCACATGGCGCTCCCCCTAGACCTCACGGCGGCTGACCTGCCTGGGATCGACCCCAAATTCGCCACCGGAAACATCGACGACCACGAAGGGGCGCTGAGCCTCGGCGAGTACGAAGCTCCGGCAGATGATCCAGGGGTAGACCTCAACCACGCCCATGCCGTGGTCTATCAGATGAGCTGGGCGCCCTCCACCGCGGGCAGCACCTTCCAGAGCGCCAGCATCTCCGTGGGCCCCACCTTCGAGATCACCGCCAACACCCTCTGGCTGCGCGGCTCGGGCACCTCCGGTGTAAGCGGCCTCGGCAAGGGCGGCAACGTTGGCGTCTATGACCTGGCCACGCGCCAGGCACTCTTCTGGTCCCACCGCGACGAGAGCTTCTACCCCTATTGGCAAGCAGGCCCAGGTGGCGATGAAGCCCAGTTCTTTGGCTTTGATTTGACCCCCGAGGGCTCCGGCGTGCTGGCAACCCTCGGCTTGCTCTACCTCCCGCCCGTGAACTAACCCCCGTCGACCACTCCTAAGAGATCATCGCCTGCGCTGCAGTCGCCAGCTTGGCGGCCACAGCGCGCCAGTCATAATGATCTTCAGCGATGCGCCGCAGATCGGGCGCAAGATCTCGCTCGCCGAGGGCCTCGAGCAGATAGAGCAGTTGGTCGGCGATGCCTTGCACCCGCCCCTCAGGCGCCACCGGCAAGCACATGCGCTGCCAAATCTCGTCGGGCAGGTGGCGTCGCAGATCGTCGAGCCCATCGCGCAATCCAGAGTGATAGGAGCCCGTGGGGAGCACACCGTTGGCCAACGCCTCGGCGAAGACCAGCGGTGACGCCTCTTTGATCACCGAGGGAAACGCCGCCACACGAGAGCAGGGAAAAATATGCCGCAGGCGCGCGTGATCGAGACGACCCAAGAAATGCACCCGCTCGGGCAGCTTGGCGCCATACTCGCACGCGCCGCTTCTCCGGCCGCCGAACATGGGCCAGAAGATCTTCAAGGGGACCGGACATCGTCGCGCGCTCGAGGTCCTGACCGCTGCGCACCAGCTCAGCAAAGAGCGCCTCATCTCCGCTGCCAAGGGCAAAGACGAGGGCCTCGAGGACCTCACGGTAGGTGCCCGAACCCACGAGCACGAGGTGTACGTCGGGTCGCTCGCGCAAGATCGCTGGCATCGCCGCGATCAACGACTGAATGCCTTTCCCATAGGTCATAGCGCCAACAAAAAAGAGCAGCTCGCCCTCGGCTGGAAGTCGAGCCAGCTGTGCCGGCAGATCAGCGTCGGGCAGCTTGTGATCGTAGGCATCCCAATAATGGCGCGTGGCCGTGACCTCTCGCTCAGCGCCGAGCGTTCGCGCCAACTCCTCCCGCTGCTCGAGGCGTTTTCCACCCGGCTGATGCTGCGCGGCCAGCTCATCCAGCGCCCCACGCCGCTCCGACAGCGACAAGGGACGAAAGAGCGACGTATCGGTGCCGATACCCACCATCTGACTCTTGGCTTTGATGGCCTCTGCAAGATCGGGGAAGAGTCCATAGACGCGATCACGCACCTCGCGGGCGATCCACAATACGCCCTTGGAGGCCTCCAGCCCGCGGCGAGCCAGCTCCTGGAAGCGAGCATCCTTCTTCACCGTGTACTCGATAGCGCTGCCGTGGGGCACAACATAGAAGGGTGTCTGCGTCTCTTCACACGCCTCTACAGCGACGGCCGGCTGATAGACGAGGTGGTTGCAATGCAGAACATCGGGCCGCTCGTCGCGCAGCACACGCTTCAAGACCGCCACCATGGCGCCGTGGTATTCGGCCAGCTCTGCCTCGGTCAGCTCTGGGAAGGCCTTGACGTGCCCCTCCCGCTGCTGGTCGGTGATGTAGACTGGGAAGATCGAGGTAGGCGGCAGCTGGTGAAGCGTCACACCTCGGCCAGGACGTGAGAAGAGCTCACGTGGCTCCCCGGCCTGATCGTAGCCCACCGCGCGTGAGACGAAGTCATAGCTCTCAGGGGTGAAGTCGCGGCAAATCACCAGCACCTCGTGTCCCGCCTCGGCGAGGGTGCGCACGAGGTAGCGCGTGTATTCGTTGCTGCCCGATCCCGAGAGCTCGTAACCGTGATAGAGGGCGATCTTCATCGTGCCACGACCACTGGGGCAAAGACCTCATCGGCGAAGTCGAGGAGCCAGCCGTTGATGAGGCCCGGTTGCTCGATGGGAGCGAAGTGGGTCCCGCCAGGCACCTCTCGATAGTCGCTGTCGGGCAACGCCGACGCGAGCTCTTTGGCCATGCGCGGTGGGGTCATGGTGTCGCGGGTGCCCGCGATCACCAGGCTCTTGCAGCGAACGAGGGGCAAGACGTCTGAGGCGTCGTGGTCGGCCAAAGCCACCATGGTGCGCAAGTAGAGCCGCCTGTCAGCGGCCTGAACCGAGCGGACGTTATGCTCGAAGACCACGCGGTCTACATCACGCCCAACAAACGCCGCGAGGCTCAGCACCTGAAAGGCAACGTCGGGCAGAGTCACTGCCAAATCCAGCGCGGCCTGCGCGGGGCTTGGATAGGCTGCGAGCAATGAAAAGAGGTGACGCGCGGCGCGATCGATTGGAGCTGGAAATGGCCCGCGAAAGGGGCGCCCAGCGGCCCCCAATAGCGCCACATAGCCCGCAGCCCGGGCCGGCTGACGACGAATCAACTCCAAATTGACCTGAGAGCCCATACTCCAGCCCACCAGCAAGGCCCGTTCGATGTGCAACGCGTCAAGGATCCGCTCCAGATCTTCGGCGTGCTGCTCCATGGAGACGTCTACCTCGCTGTGGGGGACCAAGCTGCGCCCGATGCCGCGATAGGCCCACGTCAAGAAGCGGTAGCGTTTAGCCAAGGCCTCTCGCTGAGATGTCGCACCAGGGATGTCAACGCCAATGCCGTTGGCAAAGACGATGACTGGACGGTCCGCATCTCCGGCCACCTCATAGCAGAGCCGAACCCCGCTGGGGGTGGTGACTTCCCCCCGAATGATCGGAAAACCGCGCTCCACAGGAAGCGCTGTGCCCTGCTGCGCAGCCACCTCTTCAAATGCATTCATTGGATATCTCCTCACTCCATGAGCCGCTCGACGCACCCCCTGGCCAAGTGGTAACATTGCACAGTCGAACGCCACAAGGGGTCGGTGGGAGCCAATGCGGGTCTGTCCTGGTTGTCGAAAGACGTATCCAACAGAGAAAACCACCTGCGATCAGGATGGTCTCCCCTTACTCGACGTCAGCCACACCTTCGCAGAGATGGACCCAGCCACCGCTCAGCAGGACAGCAGCGACGGCTTTTACCGCCTCCTGACCCCAGGGATGATGGTGGGCGAGTACATGATCGAACACATGGTGGCTGAAGGCGGCATGGGGAATATCTATGCTGGCGTGCAACCACTGATCAGCAAACGCGTGGCCATCAAGGTGCTCACCAGCCAATACGCAGACAACGATCGGGCCGTCGCTCGCTTCGTGCTCGAAGCTCGCTCCGTCAACCAAATCGGGCACCACAATATCGTCGATATCTTCTCCATTGGGGAGCTCGACGATGGCCGCAACTATATGGTGATGGAGCTCCTCGACGGCCTGCCCATGCATGAGCTGCTCCAGCGGGTGCAGCGCCTGCAACCGGGCGAGGTGCTACCCCTCTACGAACAGCTCTGTGATGCGCTCGAGGCGACCCATGAGAAGGGCTTCGTGCATCGCGACTTGAAACCCGACAATATCATCGTGCTGCGGCGCCCCCCCTTTCCTTTCATCAAGATCCTCGACTTTGGCATCACCAAGCTGCGCTCGGGGAAGGCCAAAGAGCAGACCGAAATCGGCACCGTCCTGGGCACCCCAGAGTACATGGCACCTGAACAATGTCGTGGCGTTGAGATCGACGCGCGGGCTGATATCTACGCCCTGGGCGTGATGCTCTATGAGCTTTTGACCGGCCAGAAGCCCTTCAGCGACCCAAACCCCCTGCGCATCTTGACGCTGCAAATGCGCAAGCCACCCAAGCCACCGTCCACTCTCGTCCCCATGTCCAAGAAACTCGAAAGAGTGGTGCTCAAGGCGATGGAGAAGGACCGCAACAAGCGCTTCCCATCAGCCAGGGAGCTCTTCGATGCGCTGACGGACGCGATTGACCGCCCCCTGGCCTGGCGCTTCAACTTGGGCCCCGAACCTGCACCTGCAGAGCGCCCTGTGGTCGGCCATGTCAGGACCTTGCCCCTGGGCACCGAAGAGGCCGACGTAGCCACCACAGTGGATGTCATCCCACGTGGCACCCAAGCGCCGCCACGAGCCATCCCCCAAGCGCCGCCACGCGTTATCCCCCACGCACCACCACGAGCACGGCCGGCGGCACCTGCCAGCAAACCTCCCTCGGTACGACCCGTGGACTCCTTCAGCGAGACCGAATTGCAGCCTCACGCGGCCGTTGGACGGGCTATACCCGATGATTTCGCGGTCAAAGACACGCTGCCACCGCCTGGGGATCCGGCTGGGGATCCGCCCATTGACGGTGCCAAGGGG
>JAFCZD010000594.1 GCA_019314525.1 Deltaproteobacteria bacterium | reverse complement strand
CGGCTTTGTTGCGACGTCAGTGTCGTAAGTGCCGACACAACAAAGCGGCGACTGCCCACAACCCATCAGCGGCGAGCGATGGAGGCTCGAGATGGAGGGTGCTGCTTTCCTGGATGCACCCATCAGCGCTATCTGGAGGCGCACCATATCGAGCATTGGGCAGACGGTGGCACGACAACCCTTTCCAACCTCACATCCATCTGCGCGTTTCATCATCATCTTCTTCACGAGGGCGGCTTTGGAATGCACCGCGAAGAGGATGGAGCCTTGGTCTTCTCCGCTCCTGATGGCACGAAGCTTCCCTCATCGCCACCCGGCCTCGACTGCGAAGAGGCCATCGCAACACTTAGAGAGCAGCTTGCTCGCGAGGGCGTTCACATCGACGACCAAAGCGCGCCGCTCCCAGTGGGCGACCCTCTAGATCTCGGCTGGGCGGTGGAACTCTTGCTCGACCAACAAAATATCGGCGGTATGTCATAGACCGACATTGAGCGCCCATTGGACTGACGCGAGGACCTGAAGGACAGGGATAGCTCAGCTCATCAACACCTGTGACAAATCACAAGGTTCATGGCCTGGCAGTTCCCAGCTCGAGCACTTGTGAAAGATCGATTGGAAGTGGACCCGGAAACGATCCTCGTCATGGGTTAAAACTTTTAGGACGGAGCACTAGATCGCTCCCATCTAGAACTAATCTAGCGCGATAGCTGCGTTGCTCGCTGTGGTGCCTGTGAGCGATCTTAGGGCGCGCGAACCTTCTTCAGGGCTCCAGCCTTGGAGAGGGCGACGATGCGGTCACCCACACGAAAAGAGTTGGCCTCGATGGTGAGGGTGGGCGTCACGCCACCGCTGGTGGGCATGAAGCTGGCATCTGTCACGAAGACGTTGGGCGCCGTGTGTACACGACAATCGGGGTCGAGCACAGAGGTCTCGGGGTTCTTTCCAAAGCGGCACGTCCCCGATTGCAGCCAGTAGGTCATCTGCCCCACGCGGCTGGCGCGCACCGCCTCGCCACCCATCTTGCGCAAGACATCGAGGCCGCGATCCACCAGTAGTTTATTGATCGCGCGGTCCTCGTCATGCTGGTCATAGGAGAAGCGCGCCACAGGCAAATCCCACTTGTCCTTGACCTCTGGGTCGAGGGAAACAAAGCGCTTATCGATGGGCAAGGTCTCGGAGAAGATTTCGAACTCCAACGCACGCGTATCATGGTGATGGCTGTGCAGCGCGTCCTTCAGCCCCTTGCCCCAGAGCAACTTGCCGCTGGTGGCGATATGCTCAGCGGTGAAGATCGGGTTTTTATGTGGGAAAAGAAACGACACCGTGCCGCCCTTACGCGTGCGCTCACCGTCTTTGATCAGATAGAGGTCCTGAAAGGAGCGGTTGACGAAGGGCCGCGTCCAGTCGATGGCCGCGATCTCAGGCCTCGAGCGCGGGAAATGCGCCTCCCCCATGCCGAGGCCGGTGAACATCAGGTTGCGACCCACCTGTCCGCTCTGGTTGCCGATCCCCTCGGCGTGGGCTTTGCCCTTTGACATCAGCAACAGCCGCGCGCTCTCCACTGCGGAACAGGCAACCACGACGACCTTGGCGCGCACACGCCGCTCGTCACCCTTGGCGTCATAGTAGCGCACGCCCGTTGCCACGCCGGCCTCGTCGGTGTCCACCGCGAAGACCATGCTCAAGGGGCGAATTTGGCAATTGTTGGTACTGAGCGCCTTGGGCCAAATCGCCGAGAGCGGCGAAGCCTTGGCACCCGTCTCGCAGCCATAGGAGGCGCAGAAGTGACTGTAACGGCAACCTGCTCGCCCATTCCATGGTTTGGAGAGGATCGCACGCGTCGTTGGATAGACGTGCAAGCCCAGCTCAGCGCCGGCCTTGTCGATAAGCTTAGAGATGTCGTTGGTCTGTAGCGGCGCCAGCGGCAGGGGGCGGCGGCGCTTTTCGAAGGGGTTTTTCGAGACATCCCCCGAAACACCAAACTCATACTCCGCCCGCTCATAATAGGGTTCGAGCTGCTCCCAGCTCATGGGCCAATCCGTGATCGTCGCCCCCTGCACGGCGCCGATGGTGCTGCGCAGCTTGAGGTCCTCAGGGTGTAAGCGATAGGTGTAGGCGCCAAACTGCACCGTCGCCCCGCCCACACAGCTGGCTGTCCAGGCGTCGTTGGTCTTGGAGCCGCGGCCATGACGCACGCCCACATGAGGCTCGTCCGAAGGCATGGGCACAAAAAAGTCGCGGCGACAGGAACGGATCTCGTCGTAGTAGAAGTCGCGCTGGTCGTAAGCTGGGCCTTTTTCCAGCACCACCACCTTCATGCCTGCGCGCGCCAACGTGAGGGCTGCGGGTGCCGCGCCTGCGCCGCTGCCCACCACTACGGCGTCGGCGCTGTCATCCTTGGCGATCTCCTTGTTGCCCTGGGCCTTGGCCCAGCGCTTGAGCGTCATCTTGTCCTTCATGCGCCACGACCTCCTCGCCTACGCCGCGCCCGCGCATAGTGGCGATAACGATAGGGGCAACGTGGAGCAGGCGTCTGGGGCGTGAAGCCGATGCTCTTCCAGCCGATGCCATCCTTGTTGCCCCCATAAATGGGGTCGCCAAAGACCCCCTCCAACGTCAGCGCCACGAGGATACGCATCACCTGCGTGCCTCGGTAGCGCCCCGCGCGCGCGCCTTGCATCTTTTTCAGCATGACGTCTTGGTCTTGCACCGACAGTTGCCCGAAGCCCGTACGCCCCTTGAGCTTCGCGAAGCGGTCCAGGGTGCGAATGGCGCTCTGAACTACGGGCAAAAAGGACTCCACGGGGGGGTGCTGCAGCTGGGCGTCGATGTAGTTCACGACGTTGGCGTCTGTGGCACCTGGCCCTTTGTGGGCTGGGTAGATGCGCTCGCAGATCGCCTCGAGGGTGACCCACTCCGCTTGAGAGAGCACACGCCCTGGCCCTGAGGTTTTGGTCTCCACGCGACATTTGCGCGGCGCGAGCCCTGCCTTGGCCAGGATCTCATTCTTCTTGCTCTTGTCACCCTTGCGACACGCCACCCAGGTGAGGGTGGGGGTCACGGCCACGAGGGCGAGAAAGCGACGGCGCCTCATTAGCTCTCCTTGCGCGAACCTCGAATTCTTGTCGAAGCTCGAATTCCGAGCGCCATCATATCAGAGGCGAGGGCCATGTGCTTCCTGGTGTTCTCTCGTTGAAGCCTCTACCGGCACTCACACGTCCCACTGCTGGCTGCGTCTGGCGTGGGAATGGCATCCTGTCTCCTCGGCGCTCCTCGGCGTTCAAGTCAAAATCAGGGGATGGGTCTTTCTTGAGTTCCGTGTAGCGCCGCAGGTTTCCTGCGGTGCCTAGCGCGGAACCAGCAAGCCGACGAAAGGATTCGCGCCCTCTTCGGAGGTTTCTTTCGGCGCGGTAGCGGCCTCCCTGGCGTGGTATGCTGCCAGCCCTGACCATGACCACCGACTCAGCCACCCACGAAAATCCCTCCCGCGCGCAACTTTCCGGGCTGCTGTGCATCGCCTGCGCCACGTTGCTGCTCCAGGCGAGCTGGACTCGCGTGCTCTCCGTGACGCTCTGGTACCACTTCG
>JAFCZD010000593.1 GCA_019314525.1 Deltaproteobacteria bacterium | reverse complement strand
AAGGAGACCGCCATCATCCGAGCCGGTTGACGGGAGGCCCGCGTAGGTTGTGACCTCGCCAGCGGCGACGCGCCGTACACGGTGATTACCGCTGTCGGCGACATAGACCCGACCTGCACCGTCCATGGCGACATCCTGCGGGTGCGAAAAACGTGCAGCATAGGTGGGACCATCAACGAAGGAGCCTGTGCGCGCGCTGGGGTCCAGAAGGCCACTCAGGCCGCTCCCCGCAAAGGTCGAGACGCGCTCTCCAGCGATGAGTCGCACGCGATGGTTGACTGAATCGCTGACGAGCAGGCGGTCAAGGTGACCGACAACTGGGCAGACTCCGCTGATGCCCGCGAAGAGGGCGCCATCCCGCTGCCCCTCGACCAGTCCTTTTTTGCCCCCTGCAATCCACGAGGTGAACACAGGTGTTACCCAATCTGTCTGCGCCAGTTCTTTCTGGCTGGGGAGAGGTTCATCGCCAGGCTCGAGACCTGGACCACAGGACCAAAAAAAGAAAGCGCAGACGAGTACCACAAAAGAAAGCTGCTGCTTCATAGATTCACTCCCCGGACCAACGGTATCCGAGAGAAAGGGTGAGCTGCAAATCGAGTGTGTGCTCGACCCCCACATCACGAAGTCGAAAGACCCGTCCTCCAAGGCCGACATCGAGGGAGAGGATAAAGGGGGCACGGGTGATGTCAGCACCGAGTTGCAACAGGTAGCTCCCTGCAGAGCTGTGTCGTGGAATTCCGGTGGTGGCGTCCTGAGCGAGATACTCATAGCCAGCGAGCAGCTCGATGCGACCTGTTCCGACGGGCCACGGGAGGCGGTAGCCCATACCCAGTTGCCCGCCAACCTCGATGTAGCCCGTGGAAGAGCCTTCGTCGGGTGCTCCTCCGAAGAAAAGACGCCCCACAGGTTGCCAACCGCTGGGAAGCGCCAGTCGATAGGCGACTGAGGCAGAGTAAATCAGCGGTCCAGCTCTTTGCAGTGGCATGCGTCGTGTTGTGAGTCCGGCGTTGAGCTGGTGTTCCACGGGGGTGGGGAAGATGCCTCCTTTGCGGAACGCGCGCTGGAGTTTATGTGTGACAAACGAGCGGGAATCCACCGTGTAATTTTCTCCAGCCGTAAGCTGAACTTGGGTGCGCCAGACACTCCCTCCCGCAAGAAGTAGCAGTTGGTAAGGCCCTGGCGAGAGACTGAGCTGTGCGCGTTCCCCTGGGGTGGCGCGGGCTTCCGCGATGAGGCTTTCTCCCCGTGGGTCGAGTACGAGGTAGCGGCCACGTTGGCGACTCTCCACCGTGAGCTGCGCCTGGCGGGCGAGCCACGTCAGCGTGACCTCTCCGCGTCCAGCGAGGCGATAGTCGAACATAGGGTGTTGTCCGCCTCCCAGGGTTTGGGCAGTGCGCGCCAGGGTTCGGCCATAGACATAGCGATAGGTTTCGCTCAGCGTGACACGTCCGTCTTTGGGCGTGTCCGCTGCCCCACGCAGCGCTGAAACGAGGTAGTGGGTAAAAAACGAGCCGCGCAGAGCGCTGGACTCCTGGCTCAGCTCGTTGGCTGCGCTAGAGGTGATGATCGCGTATCCCGAGGTGCGCAGCTCATCGGTGATCTTGATGGGAAAAGCTGGGCCGCGTTGGCCCCCTTTGGTAGCCACCAGACGCCCGCTGAGGCAGGCGTCGATGAAGGCGAGCCGGATTGTGGCAGAGGAGTTCCGCATGAAGCGTGTGACGTGGGCGTAGGGGAGTGTTCGAGCACCAAGCTCTAGTCCAGCGAGGTCAGCGTGACCAGAGTAGAAGAGCACGAGGAGCGAGGGTCCATGCTCTTTCGAGCGGCGAATTTTTGTCTCGATAGTTTTTAGCGCTTGCAGCACGTCGCCCCGGCTACGGCCAAGGAGAACCGTGACATTGGTTGGGGAGAACCCCCCCAGCTCCATCAGCACCTGCGAGAACTTTCGGGCGTCGCTGTGGGCGTGGCGCAGGTCTCTGCTGCTGTCTTGCCCCCTGTTGTTGGCGATGATCAAGGCGAAGCGTTGAATCTTTTTCCGTGCGAATGCGCCGGCAGGCAGGCCGAGTAGAACAACCCAGAGCACAACAAACTCGAAGCGCAGCGCTCTGAGCGGAGATCTCCGCAACGGTGCTCTCATAGAACCTGCTCTTTGTGCAAGGTGAGCACCGACAACGCCTTCACGCCAAGGTCATTGCTGCGCCAAGAACGCGTCGGGTCTCTCTCCAAGAGTTTTTTGGCGCGTTCATGTATCGCTAGAGGATCGAAAGACGTTGGAGAGAACACGACAAAGACCTGCTCTGGCCCCAGCGCATCGTCGAGCACGATGCTGCCTGCCAGGGTGTGTCGCCCACTGCGCTCGAGAGAGAGCGGTGGCTGGTTTGCACGCTCCGGATACCAACGAGAGATCGCTCGCCGCCCATCGATGGAGAAGACGGTGAGGTATCCAGGGGTAGCGGTGGTGATCATCAAACGCAAGGCGTCGCCTGCGCGGAGGCGTGTGTCATCCTTCACCTCTCGCTGGGTGTCACCACGCTTGGCGACGATCTCTACGGCCAGAGCTCCCTTGAAGGTAATATCATTGGCGTGGGTTGGTGCTGCCCGTTCGCCCATGAGCGCCACCAGGCTGATGGCGGCGACAGTGGCCGCCAAGGCCAAGAGAGAGGGACGGAGCCAGCGACGCACGGGCAGAGTGGACCCTTGCCCCTCGAGGGATTGCAGCAGCCGCGCCTGATGGTCACCCATACGCGCCTCGTACTCAGTGGCGTGGGTACGCAACAGCTCTAACTCTGAGGCGCAGATCGAGCACTGGGCCAGATGGTCCAGGAGCCGTTGTTTTTGCAGCTGCGGTAGCTCCTCCACAATCAAAGCGCTCAGCATTGTTGGGTTTGGGCAGCCAGTGGTATCAAGCATCGCACACCTCCTGGAGCGTGCCGCGCAGGGCGGTGAGGCGTTTAACCACCGCTCGACGAGAGATGCCGAGCCGCTCTGCGACTTGGCCTTGCTCGATGCCCTCGATGAAATGCCAGACGAGGATCTGACGATTGCGCTCGTCGAGTTCGCCATAAAGCGTCGTCAGGGTGATTCTGGACTCCACGATCTGCCGAGGGTCTGGGTTTGTTCCGCGGACCTCTCTTTGCCCATAGTTTTCACGGCGCCGGCTGCGCTTTTTTAGTATTCGCATACATGTGTTGGAGGCAATACGAGAGAGCCAAGGCAGATGGCTTTCTCCATAGTGAAAGGTCGACAAGCCTTTGTAAGCGTTTAGGAATGTTTCCTGTGTGGCATCCTCCGCTTCAGTGCGGTTCGCGAGGATGCGCGCACACTTTGCATAGATCACCCCGCCATATTTGCGATGAAGCCGGGCGATAGTTTGTTCTTGGCTGCTCATGACTTCCTAAGACCCACACCACACCAGGTGAGAACCATTCTAGCACCACGGTTGGAAGAATCAGCGCCACTGACGGTAGATCCACGCGAAGATCTGAGCATCGCTGTCGCTCCCTTCATTCGTCCCGCCTGGCGTTCGCTGCGCGGCTGATTCCTTCCATATAGTCCCTTCTTTTCAGTTGGTTCTGGCAGGGTCTCGCTCTCAGATGG
>JAFCZD010000148.1 GCA_019314525.1 Deltaproteobacteria bacterium | reverse complement strand
GGCGCAGGCGCGTGACAGTTACCTCAAACGTTACGTCGCCGAGGCGGGGCAGCGCTGCGGCGGCAACCGCACAGAGGCAGCCTCGCTTCTGCGCGTGACGCCGCGCACGATCTTCAAATACCTGGAAGAGATATAAACTCTCCCTGTGGGCTGAATGTGGTGGGCACAACGACTATACTCACCAACCATGTATCGATTTATCCTGCTTGCCTTGTTCCCATTATGGGTCGCCTGCTCGAAGCCTGAGCCACCTCCACAGGTGTCTTCCCTCCGCCAAAGCGTGGAGGTCAACGACCACCCGCGCCTCTGGTTGACCCTCAACGACCACCCGCGCCTCTGGTTGACCCAGGCGGATGTGCCACGCTTGCGCAGCTGGGCCACGAGCAAAAACCCCATGTGGCGCGATGCCATCGCACCCCTCGCGGAGCGGGCAAAAAGGGCGATGGACGATGGCACCGTGCCTGGAGCCGATGGTGGCGGCACCTCCTGGGAGGAGTACCCCACAGAGATGTACGCCTCGTTCTTCGCGTTCCTCTCCTTGGTGCACCCCGACGAGGCAGCGCGCGCTGACTACGCGCGTCGTGCCCGTGAGCTGCTGATGCACGTGATGAACTTGGTAGCGGCTGGGGGCTCCGGGCCCTTTCGCAACAGCATCTTTTCCACCAACGATCGATCACGCTACTACGGAGAAGCGTTTCCCCTCACGGTGGATTGGATCTATCCGCACCTGTCGAGCAGCGACAAGGCAACGATCCACGCTGTCTTTTCGGGCTGGGTGGATGACAACCTCAACGGGGGCACCACCACCAGCGACCACCCTGAACCTGTGGGCATGACCAACAACGAGCAGCTCGTCGCCGATCCCATCATCACGCGATGGTCGGCCAATAACTACTACCTGGCTCATATGCGCAACCTTGGCTTGATGGGGCTGAGCATGGACCCCGCGGACGATCCTGACGGCAAGCTGAAGCAGGGCTTCGAGAGCGCGGTGGGGGCCTTCCTCTACGTGAACGATCATTTTCGCCGCACCGACGGCCGGGGAGGGTTGAGCCCCGAAGGGCCCTACTACGCACCGGAGTCGGTGAGCTATTTGGCGCAATGGCTCTTCGCGCTGCACACCTCGGGGCGCGATGATATCGCCAAATATGGCAGGCACGCGGCCATCGCCACCCAGCCCTATTGGACGGATATCCTCTTGGCGTGGTCACACCTCTACCCGCCGGTCCCGCGCGTTCGTGAAGCCTGGGAGGGGCCAGTATGGGAGGCTGCCTGGTCTTGCGATGGATCCCGAGAATACATCCCCGACCCCATCGCGATCTTTGGCCCTCTGGGGATTTACTTTGCGCGCACAGGCAACACGGTGCCCCTGGAGTTGACGCGTTGGATTCAGGAGAATTTCCCTTGGGGCGGTCCAGAGAAGCTGACGGAGCGGGCCTCCCAAGGCGACCCCATAAGCGCGTCCATGCTCTATTTTATGCTCTTTGAGCCCGGCTATGAGAAGCCGAGCGATCCCCGGCCGCGCCTCTTCCCTCGCACCTATTTGGCCGAGGGCATTGGGCATCTCTTTTCGCGCACCGGTTGGGACGATCAGTCGAGCTTCTTGCGCTTCATCTGCGGCTGGCTCTCGGTGGACCACCAACACGGCGATGGAAATCACTTTGGCCTCTGGCGCAAAGGAGAGTGGCTCACCAAGGATCGTACGGGCTACGGCGAAGAAAACCCACACTCGGGCTATCACAACACACTGGCGATCAAGAACGAAGAGGGTGATAACTCCGAGGCGTGGTCCCGCAGCAACGCACAGGCGGGCTCGCAGTGGCCCTTGATTCCCGCTGGCGATGGAAAGCTCTTGCGCCATAGCAGCGGAAAGACGCTGCTCTATGCCCTCGGCGACTCCACGGCGCTTTACAACTCCACCCTCCTCAGCATGTCAGACGTGGTCCACGCGAGCCGTTCATTGGTCTGGATCAAGCCCGACCATGTGGTGCTCTACGATCGCGCAGAGTCAAAAACGGAGGGGCGGTTCAAGCGCTTCTGGATGCAGCTCCCTTCGAACGCCGTGGTGCAGGGCAAGAGCATCGGCGCCACCACCTTAGGGGGGCAAGAGCTCTTCGTGACGACAGTTTTGCCGGAGGACGCGACCCTCGAGGTGGCGTCCAGCGGTGGAAACCCTGCGCCCAACGTGTTGATGACGCATCGCTTGAAGGTGGAGACTCCATCACCTCGACTGCGCGAACGCTTCTTACACGTGGTGCAAGGCGGAGACAGCGGCGCGACCCGTGATGCGCCGACGTTGATCCGTAGCACCTCGACGCCAGCGTACGTGGGAGTGGTGGTCGCCAAGACAGCGGTGCTCTTCCCTGCGGAGTTTCCTACAGCCACAGGCAATGACGTGGTTGAATATACCGTGCCCGCGGATGTGACGCGCCAGGTGGTCAGCGGGCTTGAGCCAGGGGGTGGGTACACGGTCACGGTGGAGAGCGGGCAGGTCAGCGTGCAAAAAGGCGGTGCTGTGCGCGCGGATGAGGCGGGGGTGGTGATCTTTCCGCCTGATGAACCTGAACCGGGCCCTGGGACCGACGGCGGAATCTGGCTTAACGATGGGGGAGCGCCCTCATGGCCTGATGGAGGAAGCAGCCCAGGAGCCAACGATGGTGGCGTGAGCAGTGGAGCTGTTGACAAACTGGTAGGAGGGTGTCAGCTCGGTGGCGCAGGGGAGGGGCTGTCGCTTCTGTTCTTGTTGCTTGGCGTTGGCTTCGTTGCCAGATTCTTCGTCAGGGGGGCTCTTCGTCGGCTCTAGGGCGGGGTTCAGGGGACATCATGCGTGGTTCGAAGATGATCGTGGTAGTCACTGTGGTGTTGCTGCTCGTCGGTGGTGTTGCAAGCGCAAGAGAGATCCACGTCGACGATGACGCGGCTCCTAAGGGCAAGGGCAGCGCAGCGCGACCCTTGCGCAGCATCGTGGCGGCGTTGGCCGTGGCGCGCTCTGGTGACACCATCCGCGTCGCCGCAGGACGCTACCGTGAGACCCTCGTTCTGCGCAGAATAAAGGACCTGAAGTTGCTTGGGGGCTACGCACCTGGGTTTGTGTCACGAGACGCCAAGCGCTACGCAAGCCGACTGGTGGGGGACGCCAAGGACGCGGTGGTGACGATCCTTCATGCGGGCAAGGTGAGGGTAGAGGGCTTCGTGATCAGCGGCGGCGGGGGCAGTGGGCAGGACGCACCCCATTATGTCAATGGGGGTGGCGTTTATGTGCGCGGTGGCCAGGTGACCCTGCGCCGAAACGTGGTGGAGCGTAACGCGACGAGTCGTGGCCCTGCGGCCGCCGAACGTGCGGGTGGTGGCATCTTCGCCACGGGCGGAAAGATCACCATTGTTGACAATGTCGTGCGCCATAACGTTTCACGGCGCGGCGGCGGCATCGCTGTGATCGAGGCGAAGACCGCGTTGATCGAAGGCAATCGGATCGAAGCCAATCGCAGCGATGGTGACCATGGCGGGGGGATTTACCTCGCGGAGAGCAAGGCCACGGTGCGGCGCAACGTGATCGTCGGCAATGAGGTGGGGCGCAAGCTCAACTATGGTTGGGGCGGTGGCGTGCTGATCTCGGGTAAGCGCGCCAAGGTGCTGCTCGCTCATAATACGCTGCGCGACAACTTCGCTGTCAGCCTCGGTAGTGGAATTTACATCGATGACGAGGCCGACGCGACGCTGCAAGATGAGCTGATCGTCGCCAACCGTTGCAGCCAAGACGGTGGGAGCGCGGTTTATGTTGATGGTCTCGACAAGAAGCGTGGCTCCAAGGCGCGGCTGCTTCATTGCACTGTGGTGAACCACCCCTGCAAAGGTCTCCGTGGGGGTGAGGGCGTACGTGTGGAGCAAGGGTCCTCTGTGGTGGTGCAGCGCTCGGTGTTTTGGAACAACGGTGACGACTTTTCCAAGGACAAGAGTTCACGGTTGCGGGTGGAAGATACGCTTTCTCGTGATTCTGACGCGGCGTCCGCTGTGAGGGGAAAGCCAACGTTCGTGGCTGCTGCGAGGGGTGATTATCGCCTCAAGGCGCCGGCAGCCGCTGCTGGCTGGGGTGTGCGTTGGGGGCCGACGTCGAGCACGACGCTTACGTTGCCAAAGAAGCCAGCCCTGGAGGGGGCCAGGCCAGCTGAGAGGGCGAAGAAGGTGAAAGCCTCAGCGCCTTCTCCTTCTGCAAAAGAGGACTGCTCTATCGGTGGCCGTGGTGTGGCTGGCTCGTTCGCTTTGCTCTTGCTGCTGCTGATGGGGAGGCTGCGACGGATGGCGAGGCAGGTGTAGGGCGGTGGGTGTTGCGTTGCCCGGACGTTAGCAAGAACTCGACATCTATCTCAGATATTTTCTTTCCTCCCTGGGACCTTGTGTGTATGCAAAGTAGACGATGATCGTAGACTTGCTCTCACAAGGGGACCGCCAACACGCTCGAGCGTTGATCGAGGGTGCGGGGCTCTCTTTCGAGGCTGATGTTGAAGAGCTGGTTGGCGTGCATGAGGACGGTGTGCTTGTTGGCACCGCGGCTCGGCAAGGCGACGTGCTCAAGCTCTTCGCTATAGATCCTGCGGCTCAGGGCGGGGGGCTTTTGGGGGAGCTCGCGGGGGACCTACTCCGTCGCGCCTTCGAGGCTGGCCACGAGAGTGTTTTCGTCTTCACCAAACCTGAATACGCGGGAAGCTTCGAGCAGCTCAACTTCGAGCTTTTGGCCACGGCGGGCCAAGCGGCGCTCCTCGAGCATGGCGGAGGCTTGTCACGTTACCTCGAGGCCCAGCGTGGACTTTTGCGTCCTGGTAAAAATGGCGCGGTGGTGGTCAACGCCAATCCTTTCACCCTTGGCCACCGCTACCTCGTCGAGGAAGCCGCGGCACGCTGTGACACGCTCTACGTCTTTGTCGTCGAGGAAGATCGCTCGGCCTTTCCCTTTGAGCTGCGGCGACGCCTCGTCGCGGCGGGTTGCGCCGATCTGCAAAACGTCAAGGTGCTTGGCAGCGGCCACTATGCGGTGAGCGCCCAGACCTTCCCCTCCTATTTTCTCAAGCGCGATGAAGACATTCCAGCGTTGCAGATGGAGATCGACCTTACGCTCTTTTCCGAGCGCATCGCGCCCTTCTTTTCGTTAGGGGCTCGCTTTGTCGGCCATGAGCCCTATTGTACCACCACACGGCAATACAACGAGACGATGCAGCAGGTGCTGCCGCGTTGCGGCCTTGAGTTGCAGGTGATCGAGCGACGCTTAGTGGGCGCAGATCAGCCAGGTGGGGCCGAGAGTGACAAGGCCTTCATTAGCGCCACCCGGGTGCGGCAGGCGCTGCGGGAGGAGGGCCCCTCGGCGCCTGTGCTCTCTCAGCTCGTCCCGCCAACGACCCTCGCGATCTTGCGCAGCGCTGAGGTTCAGCCGATCATCGAAGAGCTACGTCAAGGTCAGGGGCGCCACTCCTGACGTTCGACGCTTCAAGGAAAGAGACTATCGCGATGGACATCACACGTAAGGCCAGCGCGGGTACCGTGCAGTCGAGTGACCTCATGGTCTTCGTCGAGCCCGCGTCAACGCTAGAGGTCGACATCGAGTCGACGGTGAAACAACAGTTCGAGGGGCTGATCCGTGAGCGGGTGATGGCCAACCTCGCGCGCTTGGGTGTCAGCCATGGTCGCCTGCGTATCTCCGATCGCGGCGCCCTAGACTACGCCATCGACGCGCGTATCGAGACCGCGTTGCGTCGCGCCGCGGTGAAGATGGAGACGTCGGAGGTTGTGCCATGAGTGAGCAAGCCAGCCACAAGAACGTCTGGTTCACCGCCTGCAAGCTGGAGCGGCGCTTCCTGGTCAAGGTCGATCCTGGGGGTGAGCTGCCTGCGGCGCTGATGGAGTTTGCTCAGCAGGCAGACGTGTGCCAGGGCGTGGTACTCTCGGCCCAGGGCTCTATCTGCGATGTGAGCTTCGCCAATATTCGTGCGGGCTCGAAGTTGCCCATTACCTGGCCAAGGATGCCGATCCACCGCCTCGAAGGGCCACTCAACCTGCTCTCCTTGCAAGGCAACATCTTTCCCGATGAGCAAGGCAACCCAGACTGCCAGCTGGTGGTCTCAGCGGCGCGCTCCAACGGGCAAGTGGTGGGCGGTCGTCTCCTGAGTGCGCGGGTGTTTGCCACCTGCGAGCTGCTCTTCACCGAATACAGCGCCACGGGTGTCAAGCGCCAGCGCTCGATCACTGGGGGCGTGGAGACGCTCTTCATGGGCAGCCGTGATGACGATACGCCCGATGATGGGAGGCAAAGCTGATGGAAAGTGAGCTGAAGCTACGCCGGTCGTTGCTCTATGTGCCGGGAAACATGCCCTCAATGTTGCAGAACGTGTCCATCTTTGACGCGGACGCGGTGCAACTCGACCTTGAGGACGCCGTGCCGCTGGCGGAAAAAGACGCGGCACGCATCCTCGTGCGCAAATTTCTCGATGGCTACACCAAGCGCCGTCAAGAGGTCTTCGTGCGCATCAACGGCCTCGATACTTCCTACGCTGAGGATGACCTGCGCGAGATCTTGCCTGCGCGGCCTGACGGCATTCGCCTGCCTAAGGCTGATACCCCAGAGGTCGTGGAGCACCTTGATACGTTGCTCACAGAGTTCGAGGAGAGTCACAATGTTCCCCTCGGTCATTTCAAGATCATCCCCTCCATCGAGACAGCTTATGCGGTGTTGCATGTCTTCGATGTGGCGCGCGCCTCAGACCGCATCGTCGCGCTAGCCTTCGGCGCTGAAGACTACACAGCCTCCATGGAGATCCAGCGGACCAAGGGGGGGGAGGAGCTTTTCACTGCGCGCAACCACGTCCTTTGGGCGGCCAAGGCCAGCGGCGTCCAGGCCATCGATTCGATCTTCGCGGACGTTGACGACGTCGAGGGGTTGCGGCGTGAAACCGAGCTGGTCAAGAAGCTCGGCTTCATCGGTAAATCTCTGGTGAATCCTCGCCAAATCGAGATAGTTCACGACATCTTTCGCCCCCAACAGGACGAAATCGACTACGCCCTCGAGGTGATGGAGGCCATCAGTCGTGCGCGAGAGTTGGGCACCGGCGTGATCTCCTTGCGCGGGCGTATGGTGGATGCGCCAGTGGTCAAACGCGCCGCTCGAATGCTGAAGACCGCAGTATCCATGGGCCTGGTGGCAGAAGATGCGGTGGATCTCTCTGACGAGATGATCCACGGCGTATTGTAATCGTAAGGCATTAACCGCTCTAAGCCTTCGCGCTTAGCGCGACGAGGTAGTTTCATGGTGAAGAATTCTCTTGGTCGCGACATACCGGAGACCTGGTGTGGCCGCGCTCTGGAACCCTATGAAGACCCCTTCTCCCGTCTGCCAGACCTGGACCGCGCGCCGCGCAGGCTCAAGCGCCACAACCCAGGTGACAAGAAGCTGCTTGGCTCTTTGCGTGAGGCCATTGAGGCGGTGGGGCTCAAAGATGGCATGACCATCGCCACGCATCACCACCTGAGAAACGGTGATGCGCTGCTCAATCAAGTGGTGAGCGAGATTGACGCTATGGGCATCCGTGACATCGGCATCGCCTCGAGCTCGATCCACCCTGTGCATGCGGCGCTGATCCCATTCATCAAGAAGGGCACCATTACGCGCTTCGAGTGCGGCGTTAACGGCCTGATCGCTGAGCTTGTGAGCAAGGGGCAGCTCAAGTGTCCCATCACCGTGCGGAGTCACGGGGGCCGCGCGCGCTCGTTAGTGGACGGTGAGGTTCGGGTGGATGTTGCCTTCATCGCTGCGCCCTGTTGTGACCCCTTGGGCAACATGAACGGCACCGAAGGGCCTTCGGCTTGCGGAAGCTTGGGCTATGCATTTACCGATGCGGAGTACGCCCACGCTGTGGTCGCCGTCACCGATAACCTGGTGCCCTATCCAGCGATGCCAACCTCGATCCCCCAGCACCTCGTGGATTTCGTGGTGCAGGTGGAGACCCTTGGTGACCCCTCGAAGATTGTCTCCACCACCACACGCATTACGCGAGACCCTGCAGGTCTGCAGATCGCGCGCTATGCCGCTGACGTGATCGACGCGGCAGGGCTGATCAAGGACGGTTTCTCGTTTCAGACGGGAGCGGGTGGCACCTCATTGGCGGTGGCCGATAACATCAAGCAGAAGATGGCCGAAAAGGGCGTCAAGGGCTCTTTCGGCTGTGGCGGCATCACCGGCTATTTTGTAGAGATGCTTGAGCAGGGCTTCTTTCGCTCCCTCCTCGACGTGCAGTGCTTCGACCTGGCGGCGGTGGCTTCCATCGGCAGGAACACAGCCCACCAGGAGATCAGCGCCAACCTCTATGCGAACCCGTTCAACCGGGGCGCAGTGGTCAACCAGCTCGATTGCGTGATCCTCGGGGCCACGGAGGTCGATGTGGACTTCAACGTCAACGTCAACACCGAGTCCACGGGCTATCTGCTGCATAACACAGGCGGGCACTGCGACACCGCAGCGGGTGCCAAGCTCTCGGTGATTGTGGCGCCTGCGTTGCGTGGGCGCTTACCTATTGTGCGCGAACGGGTGACCACCGTGACGACCCCTGGTGACACCATCGATGTGATCGTCACAGAGCGGGGCATCGCCGTGAACCCACGACGTCCGGGCCTCGCGGAGCAGTTGCGCGCAGCGCGCTTGCCAGTGGTTGACATCCACGCGTTGCACGCTGAGGTCTGTGGCATTACGGGCACGCCCCGAGATGTCGAATTCGAGGACGAGATCGTGGCGCTCATCGAATACCGCGACGGCACGATCATCGACACCGTGCGCCGCGTTGCTCGTTAATGGGGAGATCAGGGGCAGGATCCTCCTCGCCCGCGACGCTCGGCAAGAGCGCCTCGAGGGCGGCCTCGCCGCGATGGCGGGTACAGGCCAGCGCTCGCTCCTCACGGTGTCTGCAAATATTCCGGGTACACAGAAAGCACCACATGGGGTAGAGGCGCTGCTAGCTCATGGACGCGCTGGGCTGGTGCAACGCTTGGGCAAGCTGGGTGTGTTGCACCATGACACCGACGATCTCGGCCCCATCACGCTGCTCTGCTGTGAGCATAGCGCAGAGCACGTCAAGCGCGCGGCTATTGACGTGGAAGCGCACGCTCCTTGGGCCCGGCTGCTCGATGTGGACGTCTACGATGTCGCAACGTCGAGCCCAGTGGGGCGCGGTGAGTTGGGCTTGTCGCCGCGACGATGCTTGCTTTGTCCAGCGCCAGCTCACGCCTGCGGACGCAGCCAAGGGCATGACGCGGCGGCCCTTTGGCGACGTGTTAGCGCATTGCTCGCGGAGGTCAGCGGCGATCAGAGCCGCGGCCAAGTCCTCGCAGCTAGCCTCGTTGAGGGAGCAGAACGCGAGCTGGGCTTGACACCCAAGCCAGGCCTGGTCGACAGGGAGGGCTCTGGATCGCACACCGACCTCGATTTGGAGAAGATGCAGCGCTCGATCATGCTCTTCCCACGGTATTTTGACGCGTTGCTCGCCGCGCGGACCCAGGACGCCTCTCTTTTGCGCCTCGTGGGCATCGGTCGCGACGCTGAGACGCGGATGTGGCGAGAGATGGGCAGCAACGCTCACGCGGGCTACATTTTCTTGGCGGGCCTGCTTTTGACTGCGCTCCCTGACCCTGAAGCAGCGGCCAATAGTGCGCCGATCCCTGTGGCGGTCTGGCGTGCACGCATCGCGGACCTTGCCGCTGGGCACTTTGCTGGTGCGCCACGTGAAACCAAGGGGGAGCGCGTGCGCATGTTACACCAAGTGGCTGGCATCGAAGGTGAGGCGCGTGCGGGGTTGCCCGTGATCTTCGAGGAGGCGCTGCCCATCGTTCAGGCCGCCTATGAGCGCGGGGAGGACCCCCGCCGAGCGGCGTTTCGTGCCATGGCGTTGCTGATGCAGAAGCTTGAGGACACCACCACACTGCGTCGGGCGGGGCCAGCTGGCCTGGCGCGTTTGCGCAAAGACGGGGCGGAGTTGGCGCTCTTGCTCGATGACGAGAGCGCTTGGCCAGGAGCCGTGGAGCAACATCTGCGTCGGCTCGACGCCGAGTATCGCGATCTGCACCTGACCATGGGTGGGGTCGCGGACTGCCTGGCGCTGTGCTTCGCGCTGAGCTCGTTGGAGCTGTTCAGCGCCTGATCGGCGAAAGATTGGATCTTGTAGCCATCGTGAAAGTCTTGGTGATTTCCCCACATTTACACACACGCCCCTTGCCTATGAGGCGTGTGCAGCTACCATGAAAGAACAGGGAAAACCCGTGCTGTCGCTCTTGGTTTCGCTCACGTGAAGCGTGGCGAGGTGCGGCTACGGGAAGGTGAAGGTGAAGGGGGACCCATGGTGATGGACGTGGAGGGCAGGGGATGGGATTACGGGCAATGGAAGAAACCCTGGGAGAAACGCCGCCATCGGCGCGCTGTGTTGCCAGGCGGGCAGGTGCTCTGCGCTTGTCGTGATCGTACGGGGTTGTTTGAGTTACGCGACATTTCTTCGAGCGGTGTGTGTCTTGGGGGCTGCAATATCGCGGAGGAAGGGGCGCACGTGGAGCTAGAGGTGCTCTTTGCCCACAGCCGTGTCGCCCGCGCGTCTGCCACCGTTTGCCATCGCGAAAGAGACGGATCATTGGGTCTGCACTTCGACCACATCCTTGACGCCGACCGCGCTCTCATTCGCGGTGTGGTGGTTGGGCTCCTGAAAAAGGGCTTCGCCGCTGTCTGAGGAGTTTGCCAAAGCTGTCGCGGGATTACCGCTGCAGGCTGTTGTTTCCGCTAGACCGCTCCCATCTGAGACTGATTTTGCGCGATAGCTGTGTTGCTCGCTGCGGTGCCTGCTCACTACGCCAAAAGGTAGCTCCGCCGGCTCCTCGCTCGCGCCTTGCGTCATCACAAGCTCACTCCTGCTTGAGAGCGATCTCGTGGCAAGGGCGCTTCCAGCGCCTGCCAACAGACTGCATTGACACCGGCTCGCATTGACCCCCTCGCATCAGGCGGATAGGCTCGCATTTTAGGGACACGGGTGGTCGAAGGAGGCCCGGGCAAGATGCTTTCCTATTTGCGCGAAAAGAATATTCACACATGGTTGGGAGGGGTCCTTCGTCACCAGGTCCAGTCGTTGCTGACGCGAGATGGCTTCAGCGGACCAAAGCACATCCTCTTTTCCGTCTGTGATCACTATGAGCCGCTTTGGGGAGAGGCCTCGGACGAGGTGGGTAC
>JAFCZD010000147.1 GCA_019314525.1 Deltaproteobacteria bacterium | reverse complement strand
CGCAGCGGCGGCGGTGATTTTTCTCGGTGGCGGGGACGAAACCAAAGTGGCCACAAGTGACGAGCCCAAGAGCGGCGCCAATGAAAATCATGACGAGCCCAAAGCTGGCGGTGACGAGCCCAAAGCTGGCGGTGACGAGCCCAAAGCTGGCGTCGATGAGCCCAAAGCTGGCGGTGACGAGCCCAAAGCGGGCGTCGATGAGCCCAAAGCGGGTGGCGATGAGCCCAAAGCCGGCGGTGACGAGCCCAAAGCAGGTGGCGATGAGCCCAAAGCAGGTGGCGATGAGCCCAAAGCAGGTGGCGATGAGCCCAAAGCAGGTGGCGAACTCAAAGCCCCACCCGTGAAGAAGGATCCACCCCCGGTGAGCGACTCGCCCTTGAAGAAGGACCCGCCTCCAGTGAAGCTGGTGAGCGATCCTCCCGTGAAGAAGGATCCCACCCCCGTGAAGAAGGACCCACCCCCCAAGCCCAAGCCTACTCATTGTACGGTGGAGCTCAGCTCAACGCCGAGTGGTGCAAAGATCCGCGGTGGCGGGAAGACGCCCAAGTCTTTCAGGTTGAAGATCGGCAAGAGCAAGCGGGTGAAGCTCTCATTGCGCCGCTACAAATCCCGCAGCGTGAGCCTCAGCTGCGGCGGTGGCGATCGAGACGTCGCCTTGGAGAAGAAGGTCAAGGCTCGAGATATGAACAAGCTCTTCTAGAGGAGAAGACAACGTGGCCAAGAGGGAACGGCTCGGCGAGATCTTGATGAAGGCTGGCTTGCTCAAGCAGGAGGGGCTGGACCGTGCCCTCAACGAGCAGGAGCGCTGGGGTGGGCCCCTAGGGCGCTATCTCGTACAGATGGAGCTGGTCACTGAAGAGACGCTGGTTCGTGCTTTGAGCGCGCAATTCAAGCTTCCAGCCGTGGCCCTCGATCCGCCGAAGCTAGCCCTCCCCATTGCCAAACGTATTCCACGGGAGGTGTGCGAACGGAATCGGTTGGTTTGTTTTCGCTTTGACGAGTCCACCAACTCTGTTGACGTTGCCATGGCTGACCCGGCGAGCCTTGACGCTGTGGACGATGTGCGCGTGGCTACACGTTGCAATGTTCGTCCCTTCTTTGCCGCGCCAAGCGCTATCGACGCGTCCATTCGGCATGTTTTTTATGGAGATGCGCACCAGGGGGGCACCATCGATCTCTCACCCAGCAGCTCGCTGCGTGAAGATGTTGGCAGCGGCGAGTTCTCTGAGCGTGCGCGCGGTGGGGCCAAGCCCGTGTCTCCGCCCCCTCCTCCGCCTGTTGCAGGCGTGCTCCCTGGCGCTGGTGGCGTTCGTCTTCCGGGTTCCCCCCGTGAGGGGACTGACGAACAGTTTCACGTCACCATGGACCTCCCCCAACAATCAGCGAATGACTCAGACGCGTTGCGCGCTCGGGTCGAAGCCCTCGAGAAGGCGTTGGCCCGCAACCACAAGGTGCTTAGAGGAGTGCTCGACCTGCTGGTGAAGCGTTCACTGCTCGCGCCTGAAGAGCGGGCCACCTTGTTGACGAAGGCCTGAGCCTACTTCTCAACGAGCCGCTACTTCTCAACGAGCCGCTACTTCTCGACAAGATAGGGTCCAAGCAGGAGCGCGTCCATTCCGGTGGAAAAAAAGCAGCGTAAGGCGTCCTCTGGTGTGTTGACGATGGGTTCGCCTCGCACGTTGAAAGAGGTGTTGAGCACGCAGGGGATACCACTCGCCTTGCCGTATGCTTCGAT
Source organism: Deltaproteobacteria bacterium (assembly GCA_019314525.1). Lineage (GTDB taxonomy): Bacteria > Myxococcota_A > Polyangia > JAFCZD01. The sequence goes on along the minus strand of JAFCZD010000147.1, from coordinate 13,166 downwards.
CAGCGCCGCATAATCACCATTCTGCGCCTTGGAGACGGTCTGTACGCGGGCGCTGCCGTCCACATGGGTGATGGCCCCTAGGGCGTCGAGATGCTCAGCCTTGGTGCGATAGGCGCGGATCATGAAAGGGCTCGGCTCGCTGCGATCGAAGAGCTCGCCGCACATAGCCTCGGGGACTGATGGCGCGAAGGGGCGAAAGCTCTCGCGGCGCTTGACCCGCGCGTTGAGCACGTCCTTCACCGAGCTGGGGCCAGGGGCTGCGAGGATGCTGCGGTTGCCCAAAGCGCGCGGTCCAAACTCGGCCCGTCCAGCAAAACGCCCAACGATGCGCCCACGCGCCAGCTGTTCGGCGGTCTCCTGGTTTGGGTCTTTGCACTCGCGGAAGGAGACCCCTGCGAAGTCGATGGCACGCCTCAAGGCGTCTGCGTCGTATTGCGGGCCAAGATAATCGGTTTTGACCTCAGGACGTACCCCTACGCCGTCGCCGAGCAGCACCTGAGCTGCATAGAGCGCCGCTCCTGCGCTGGTCCCCGCGTCATGGCAGGCCGGCTGGAAGAAGACCTCGTCAAAACCCGATTCTCGGGCCACGCGCTCGTTGGCGACACAGTTGAGCACGACGCCTCCGGCCATGCAGAGGTTGCTCTCACCCGTCTTTTTCCGTGCGAGCTTCGCGAGATGGACCAGCACTTCTTCTACTCGCATCTGCAGTGAGGCGGCGATGTGTTGGTGTCGCTCCTCAATGGCACCTTCAGCTTCTCGGGGGGGACCGAGGCGGCTCACGAGGCGTTCCGAGTAACGTGTGGGTCGGTCCATGTAGTAGTTGACGTAGGAGAGGTCGACCTCGAAGCCATCCTCAGTGATGCGCAGCAGATCTTCCATCACATCATGGAAGTGGGGCTGCCCATAGCTGGCCAACCCCATCACTTTGCCCTCGCCGTTGTTGGCCTGAAAGCCAAGGTACTCCGTCAGCGCGGCATAGACCGCGCCCACGCTATGGGGAAAGTGCGCCTCCCAAAGCGGCTTGATAGCGCCGCCCACCCCACGGGAGATGGTCGTCGAGGCCCGCTCACCATAGCCATCCACCGTGAGGATCGCCGCTCGGGGAAAGGGTGAATCAAAGAAAGCGTGGGCCGCATGGCAGAGGTGATGGGTGATGTAGAGCAGCCGTTTGTCACCGCTGGGTAGAGGCACGCGCAGCTCGACATAGGGCAGCGCCGAGAGATCCTCTTGCCCAAAGAGCTGGTTGGGCAGGCTGTAGAGGTACTCAAGCTGTGTGCGGGGTTGCGCGACCCAGCGTGAGTGGGGGGCGTCCATCTGGCGCACAGGGTTCCAGAAGAAGGCGATGGCGTCGCACTCGTCGACAGTCATCGCGCCTTCAGCCAGCGCCCACGCCATGGCGCGGTTGGGGAAGGATGAGTCGTGCTTTTTCCGCGAAAAACGCTCTTCAGCGGCTGCTGCCACCACGCGTCCTTCATGGACCAAGGCAGCGGCAGAGTCGTTGGAATGATTGAGGCCGAGGATCCGCATGGCGTCTATTCTCCACAAGGTCCCTTGGGGACGCAATCAAAGGCCTGTGTTTTTAACGAGTTTCTCGAGACTCTGAGCCGTTCGCGGCTGCTCTCTTCCCTTCCGTTGACTTCGCTGAGCGGCGTGGTAAAAGCACGCGATTCGGCCCCAGGCCACCCAACGAGTGAGGATTTGAGATGACCAGTACTGATATCGAGTATCAGGCCTCCGTTGAAGAGCTCAGCGACATCGAACGCAAGCTGGCGGTAGAGGTTCCGTGGGGGGCGGTCAAGGGGCGCCTAGATGATGCTTACCGGGAGCTTAGCCGCGGTGTGACTCTCAAGGGCTTTCGGCGCGGCAAAGTACCGCGACAGATGCTCGAGCGCATGTTCGGCGACCACGTCAACAAAGAGGTCGCTCAGCGTTTGGTACAGGACAGCATGGCCAAGGCGCTGGTGGAAAAAGAGATCAAGCCTGTCGCCGAGCCAAAGATCGATGAGCAGGACCTCAACACTGGTGAGGCGTTTTGCTACTCAGCAGTGCTACAGGTGGTGCCCACAGTCGAGGCCAAGGATTACTTTGGTGCTGACGTCATTCAGCGCCCAGCCAAGGTCTCCGATGAAGAGGTCGAGCGGGCCTTGGAGTCTAAGCAGCGTGAGTTGACCGAGTACAAGGACATCGAGGGGCGTAATACGCGCCACGGAGACGTCCTGTTGGTGGATATCATGGGCAAGGTGGGCGATGAGCCCATCGACGAGGAGAACAAGCTGGTTGAGCTCTCCGAGACGCCCCATGAGCCGCTGCCAGGCTTGGCGGCCAAGCTGATGGATATCGCCCCTGACACTGAAGAGCTGGACCTGGAGCTGGAGCTTTCGCTCCCCAGCGATCCTGAGAAGAAGGCGCAAGCCCGTTTGCTGGTGACCCTCAAGGATGTCAAAGAGAAGATCGTACCCACGCTGGACGACGCGTTGGCTCAAAACACGGGCGAAGCGGAGACCCTCGAGGAGCTGCGCGAGAAGCTGCACACGCAGCTCTTTGAGATGGACGAAAAGCGCGCCAAGAGTGAGGCACGTAATCGCCTCGTGGAGGGGCTCCTCGAGCATAATGATGTCCCCGTTGTGCCAGCTCTGGTGGATCACCATCTCGATCGGATGATCAAGATGCAGATGGCCATGATGGGTATCGCCCCTGACAGTGGCTTGCTGGACCAGGACGCGCTGAAAGAGCAGGGCCGCGCGCAGGCCGAGAAGACCGTGCAGGGGGCTTTGCTGATCGAGGCCATCTCCAAGCAGGAGAAGGTGGAGGTCACCGAGGCTGATGTAGAACTCCGCCTCGCCGAGTTGGCGAAGGACAGGGGTGATAACGTCGCCCGCGTGAAGAGCGAGTATGAGCAGCAAGGACGCCTCGAGCAGCTCAAGGCTAGCCTGAGCGAGGAGAAAACCCTTGACCTGCTAATGTCGAAAGCTAACATCATCATACAAGAAATCCCTGATGAAGAGCCTTCTGAGGCCGAGGGCAACGCCAGCAGCGAAGCCATGAGCGCCAACGATAGTGACGGCAGCAACGACACCGAATAGGGCGGTCAGCGCGAGCTTTCCGCTGGGAGCAGGCATGAGGACCACCCCCGAGACCGGCATGATTATCCCCACCGTTATTGAGACCACCCATCGCGGCGAGCGCGGCTGGGACATCTTTTCCAGGCTCCTCAAAGACCGCATTGTCTTTTTAGGGGGCGGCGTCAACGATGAGATCGCGAACATCGTCATCGCCCAGATGCTCTTTCTCGAGTCGGAAGATCCCGACCGGGATATCATGTTCTACATCAACTCACCGGGTGGGGTGGTCACCTCTGGCCTCGCCATCTACGACACCATGCAACATGTCAAATGCGACGTGGCGACGATCTGCATGGGACAGGCAGCCTCTATGGGAGCGCTGCTCTTGGCTTCAGGTGCAGCAGGTAAGCGCTATGCGCTTCCCCACGCACGGATCATGGTGCACCAGCCCCTCGGAGGCTTTCAAGGACAGGCCACGGATATTGATATCCAAGCCCGTGAGATCCTGCGCACCCGTGAGCGTCTCAACCAGATCCTTGCCGACCACACAGGAAAAGATCTGAAGACTGTGAGCAAAGACACGGATCGCGACTACTACCTAACGGCCGAAGAGGCCAAGGAATATGGGATCATCGACGATATCCTCAGGCGCGATTCCGCTACTGGAGAGAAGAAGGAGTAGCGGCAAAAGCTGGCATCTGGCAGCGGAAGCGCTATCTTCTTTTAGTGGGTGGGTTGAGCAGTCAAAGGGACGGCTCAAGAGGGTTGGGGTCAAGAAGTCACCCTTTGGACCGTAGATAGATAGTTAGTTAGATAGTTAGAGAAGACGAGGGTCAGTTGGACAGGCGGCGAGACGACAACCAGAGCAATCTCAGCTGCTCCTTCTGTGGCAAGGGGCAGAAAGAGGTCAAGAAGCTCATCGCCGGGCCGACGGTCTATATTTGCGACGAGTGCATCGGCCTTTGCAATGACATTATCGCCGAGGAGATGGAGAAGGAGGAGCAGTCCTACGGAATCGCCAAGCTCCCCAAGCCCGCCGAGGTGAAGCGTATTCTTGACGAATATGTAATTGGTCAGGACCGAGCGAAGAAGATCCTCTCCGTCGCTGTTCACAACCATTACAAGCGCATCGACGCCCAAGTCTCACCCGACGACGTCGAACTGCAGAAGTCGAATATCCTGCTCCTTGGTCCCACAGGCAGTGGAAAGACACTGCTTTGCCAGACTCTCGCCCGGGTGCTCAATGTGCCCTTTGCGCTCGCCGACGCTACGAGCCTCACAGAGGCAGGGTATGTGGGCGAGGACGTTGAGAACATCATTGTCAGCTTGCTGCAGAACGCCGATCACGATATCGAGCGGGCACAGCGTGGCATCGTCTATATCGATGAGATCGACAAGATCGCGCGCAAGGGTGACAACCCCTCCATCACTCGGGATGTTTCGGGGGAGGGTGTACAGCAGGCGCTGCTGAAGATCATCGAAGGCACCATCGCTTCGGTGCCGCCCAAGGGCGGGCGTAAGCATCCGCAGCAGGAGTTTCTTCAGATCGATACCACCAATATTCTGTTCATTTGTGGTGGAGCGTTCACAGGGCTCGAAGAGATCATCGAAGCTCGTGTGGGCAAACGCATCATGGGTTTTGGCGCTGATATTCAAAGCAAGACTGAAAAGAGCAGTTGGGAGTTCCTCAAGGAGGTCCAGCCTGAGGATCTGCTCAGGTTTGGTCTGATCCCCGAGTTCGTGGGTCGCCTACCCGTGATTGCACCTCTCCATGAGCTGCAGACGGATGCCCTGATGGAAATCCTCACCACGCCAAAGAACGCGTTGGTGAAGCAGTACCAGAAGCTCTTCGAGATGGACGGCGTGAAGCTCAAGTTTACGCAAGGTGCCATCAACGCTGTGGCTTCTGAGGCACAGAAGCTCTGCAGTGGGGCTCGTGGGTTGCGGGCGGTGCTAGAGAACGCCATGCTCGACATCATGTTCGATGTGCCCTCTGAGGAGGACATCAAAGAGGTGTTGATCAACGAGGACACGATCCTCAGTGGTGCGAAGCCCATCGTGGTATACGAAGAGGGGCAGAAAGCCTCCAACGCCTAGCGCGGCGATCCATCTCCGCAGCCATCGTCACTCGTCACTCGTCACTCGTCGGTTCTCCTTCCTTGCCTGCCGAGCGCCTCGCCGCCCTAGGACCTCGCCTCGCTAGGATCCATCTCCGCAGCCATCGTCACTCGTCGGTTGTGTGCCCTCCGCAAATTGCCTCAATACCAAGCACACGTCATTCCCACGAAAGTGGGAATCTTGTTGTCCCCCTCCTCATCATTCCCGCGAAAAGCGGGAATCTTGTACAAGCATCGTTTCTCATTCCCAAAAGATCAAACCAAGCTGACGAAAACATTTGTGGTTTTACGTTTGCTTGATTTCTTTGCTCAGCCCCCTATGTTGAATCACCGTGTCGCGAGGTGGTCGTATGGGAGTCGTCTCCAGGGCCTGATCCTTTGATTTGGCGCGGTCGGGGAGAGATGATGACGGCTGAGACCCGCGACCCTAACATGATCCCGCTGCTCCCATTGCGGGACATCATCGTCTTCCCCCATATGGTGGTGCCACTCTTCGTTGGCCGCGAGCGTTCTATTGCCGCCCTCGAAGACGCTATGAACGGTGAAAAAGAGGTCCTCCTCGCAGCTCAGCGTGACCCACGGGTCAATGATCCCAACCCCGAAGAGATCTTCGAGGTGGGCTGCCTTGGCAGCATCATTCAGCTCCTACGTTTACCTGATGGCACGGTGAAGGTCCTGGTGGAGGGGAAGCTGCGGGTGCGCATGGACGAGGTGGTTCAGCGTGATCCCTTCTATCTCGTGAGCTTTGTGCCCATCGAGCAGGGCGAGGGACAGTCGGTTGAGGCCGAGGCGCTGATGCGTTCCATCAAGTCCAGCTTCGAGACCTACGTCAAGCTGAACAGGCGTATTCCACCAGAGATGCTCTCCTCACTTCAGTCCATTGATGATCCTGCTCGCCTCGCTGATACCATTGTTGCTCACCTCTCCCTCAAGCTTGAGCAGAAGCAAGAGGTGCTGGAGATGGGATCGGCAGAGGAGCGCTTGGAGCGCCTCCACCAGCTGATGCAGGGTGAGATTGAGATCCTCCAGGTAGAGAAGCGTATTCGCTCACGTGTCAAGCGTCAGATGGAGCGTACCCAGAAGGAGTACTATCTCAACGAGCAGATGCAGGCGATTCAGAAGGAACTCGGCGAGCGTGATGAGTTCAAGACCGAGGTCGCCGAGATCGAAGAGCAGTTGCGTGAAAAGTCGCTCTCGCTGGAGGCTCGTGAGCGTTGCGAGCGTGAGATTCGCAAGCTGAAGATGATGTCGCCCATGTCTGCTGAGGCGACAGTGGTGCGCAACTACATCGACTGGATCCTTGCCCTCCCCTGGGATGAGCGTAGTGAAGACGCGCTCAACATCCAGACCGCGGAAGGTGTGCTCGAGTCAGACCATTTTGGGCTCGCCAAGGTGAAAGAACGGATCCTCGAGTACCTTGCGGTGCAGTCCCTCGTGGACAAGATGAAGGGGCCAATCCTCTGCTTCGTTGGCCCACCCGGCGTGGGCAAGACGTCCTTGGGGCGTTCTATCGCTCGCGCTACGGCGCGGAAGTTTGTGCGCCTTTCTTTGGGCGGCGTGCGTGACGAGGCAGAGATCCGTGGCCATCGCCGCACCTATGTTGGTGCGATGCCAGGGAAGATTGTTCAATATCTGAAGAAGGCTGGGGCGAGCAACCCAGTTTTTTTGCTTGATGAGGTCGATAAGATGTCGGCTGACTTCAGAGGCGATCCGGCGTCGGCGCTGCTAGAGGTACTCGACCCTGAGCAGAACCACACCTTCAACGATCACTACCTTGATCTTGACTATGATCTCTCCGACGTAATGTTCATTACCACGGCGAACACATTGCAGGGCATCCCCTTGCCCCTGCAAGACCGGATGGAGATCATCGAGTTGCCTGGCTACACCGAGCGTGAGAAGGGCGAGATCGCCAAACGCTATCTCATCCCGCGGCAGATCAAGGCCAATGGCCTCGCTTCATGCCAGGTGTCCATGTCGTCAGACGCCATCCTGGAGACCATTCGCCACTACACCAGGGAGGCAGGTGTTCGGAACCTCGAACGCTCCGTGGCGGGTATTTGTCGCAAGTTAGCGCGGCGCAAGCTCAAAGACCCACAGCGCAAGACGTTTCGTGTCTCACCGGCCGCGGTGCGGCGCTATCTCGGAGTGCCGCGCTTTCTTTCCTCCAACAACCAAGAGGAAGACGAGGTGGGCTGCGTTAACGGGCTCTCGGTGACCTACTATGGAGGCGAGCTGCTCGTCACTGAGGTGACGGTGATGCCGGGGAAGGGCAAGCTCTCGCTCACGGGCAAGCTCGGGGACGTGATGCAGGAGTCAGCCCACGCGGCGCTGAGTTATCTGCGAAGCCGTGCTGCGAGCCTGGGGCTTGATCCACACTTCTACCAGCAGGTGGATATCCATGTGCATTGCCCTGAGGGAGCGATTCCCAAAGACGGCCCTTCAGCGGGCATCGCCATGGCTACGGCGATGGTCTCAGCGCTCCTGCATATTCCCGTGCGACGAGACGTGAGCATGACAGGCGAGATCACGCTGCGTGGGCGTGTGCTGCCCATCGGCGGCCTGCGCGAGAAGGTCCTCGCAGCCCAACGGGCCAAGATCGCGCTCGTGCTAATCCCTGCTGAAAATGAAAAGGACCTTGCGGAGATCCCCATCGCCGAGCGCGCTGGCGTTGAGCTACGCACAGTGGCCCATATGGACGATGTCTTGAGCGTCGCTCTCAAGACAGATTCTCCTCTGCTCGCCCAGCCCACGGAGTTGTTGGACTGGCGACTGGTGGGAGAGGGCACTTCTCCGTCCCCCTCGTCACATTGACCATGAACCCCGCGGTCTAGATCGCTCTCAAGGAGGAGTGAGCTTGTGATGAGAGCGATCTAGAGGGGCATCCCCACCTTCTGGCAGTAGCGCTTAATGCGCCGTTGTTCCCTTGTGGAGACATTGCGCATCATCGCTCGCACCATGCCTCGGTCTCGGAGGCCACAGTAGGCCCGCGCCATGAGCGAGAAGATCTGAGGCCGCCGGCCATGTGTTTGTGCGCGGTTGGCCAGTTGTAGGGCACGCGCAAACTTTCGCCCCCGAAGAGCTGTGTTGGCTTGCTTCAGCAGAGCCGCCACTTTTGGTGGGACCCTTGAGGAGTTCGCTCGCTTTGAGTTCGCTCGCTTTGAGTCCGACCGCTTTGAGTCCGACCGCTTTGAGTCTGTGGTTATGGAGAGGTCATGAAGCCCGGCGTCCACGCGCAGACGGAGAGCACTTTGCGCATCAAGCGTGCTCTTCTCTGCGACCTGCGGGGTGTCTGGGGCACCATCGCTTGGTTGCATGAACCACAGCACGCCCCCAACGGTTAGAGCAACAAGCAGCAAGGTCACCAAAAGCGCCAGCACCCAAGGCTGAGGCTGAGGCGAGCGTGTCTTCTGGAACTCAGCGCCCATGGCCTTTGGGTGATCCGCCACCGTTGGTCGGGATGTGGAACTCTCTGCCTGGGGTGTGGGCACCACCGAGTCTTCAGCGTGAGCGGTCGCGGCCTCCTCGGCTTCGATTATTTGCAGCATCGCCGCTACATCAGTGTCGGCGTTTTGTGGCGTGTCTTCAACGGGAGGGGCCCCCGTGCAGACCTCTTCACCAGAGAACGCGGCATAGAAGGCCACGACGTTGGGAAAGCGCTCGTCTGGTTTTTTCTGCAGGGCGCGCTCGAGGGCGCTATGCGCGGCTTTGGGGAGGGTTTCAGCGAGGCGAGAGAGGCCTTCGGGGTGCTCGAAGACCACCTTGAAGGTCGTCTCAGCGATGTTATCGCCGACAAAGAGGCGCTCACCTGTGAGCATCTCATAGGCGATAGTGGCCAAGGCAAATTGGTCAGCCCGCACTCCTACGAGCTCGTTTTGTCCCTGGGCCTGTTCAGGGGCCATGTAGGGGGCCGTGCCTAGCACGCGTAGGGGGCCGTGCCTAGCACGCGGTTATCGCATGTGACGAAGTCCTGAGGGCGCTGCAGCTTCGAGATGCCAAAATCAACGATCTTGGCGACTTCGCCCTCAGCGCCGAAGTCCGTGGTGACACGCGCGAGGAAGATATTCTCCGGTTTGAGATCACGATGCACAACCCCTGCACGGTGAGCAGCGTGCAGCCCAGACGCTATCTGTCGCAGCAGCTCAAGCGTCCTGTCTTGGGGAATCTTGCCGTCTCGAAGCCGGTGCCTCAGGTTTTCCCCTTCTAGCAACTCCATCACGTAATAGGGGCGCCCATCGGACATGGTATTCGTGTCGAGCACTTCAACAATATTGGGGTGGCCCAGCTGGGACGTAACCTGAGTTTCGCGCTTGAAGCGCGCGAGCAACTCGGGGCGATCGTTGGCTGAGGCGAGGAGGAACTTCACGGCGACCCGCCGTGGGAGCCGCAGATGTTGGGCCATCCAGACCTCACCCATGCCACCACGGCCCAAGAGCTGCAGCAGCCGGTAGCTCTGGCCAACGACGGTGCCTTTTGCGATCGCCTCCATGGGGGCATCCTATGCCATCACAAGCGATGGGAAAATAGAGTTGAGGTAAGTTATAGTCCCGCCAAATGAACTAAGAGAAAGTGCAACACTATGTTTCAGGCAAGAATGGGTTTTGTGGGGCCGTTTTCAGTGCTTGTATTCGCCTTGATCGCTTGTGGGGGGGCGCCAAAAAAGACCGGCAGCCCCACAGACTTCAAGACCTTCGAGGTGCTGCAGAAGCGTTTGTTCGTGGGGAGTGGTGCCCGTGTGGAGGTTGTGGAGCTGAAAGGTGGCGAGGCGCTGATGCGCATCACGGGCTCGCGAGAGATGCTCGACGGGAAGGTGCTGCGGGCCAAGGCGAACTTTGGGAAAGGTTCTCGTGTTCCTGGCTATTCTGCGCTGGTGCGTGGTCGTTCGCTAACGCTGCTCCAGCGTGTTTCTCGCGGCGATAACGTGCGATGGCTCTATCTTGGGCTGAATTATCGGGGTTGGACGCATCTCAATCTGGCAGAGAGCGCTGTGCTCGCTGAGATCGCAAAGGTTGACCCTGCCGCCTTGCGGCAAGAATACCAGCGCCAGCATGCATCAGGCGCGCTCGCTTTTCAGGAGTACAAGCGTGCGTGGTGGCTCAAAGAGTTGGATAAGCGCATGAACTCAGAGCTTCCCACGTTGAAGCGCCACTGTGGCGCAGAGGTGCCCGTGAAGGTGGAATGGAAGGGGATCGACGATGCCACGCTCCGCAAGCATTTCAGGAATCTCTCGTCTGCCTGCCGATCCGTCCACTCCGACCTGGAGAGGCTTTGTCGGTTTGGAGAGGAGCCGGCCATGGCGCTCGTCAAGAGCCTAGAGGCCATCCAATGCAACCCCTTAGGAGGCGAGAGCGTGAAACTCGAGGGCAAGACGCTTCATTATGAGCACCGCTCGAAGGGCGCACGTGGCGTTCGCCGACCCGACCTGCTCCAGTTGAAGCTTTCCCCCCAACAAACCCTCGGTGAGGCCATAGCCATCGCCGCGAGCGATGTTTGCCTGCAAGGTGAGCGGCGTGTGGTCATGAGGAGGAAGTCTCACGAAGACCGGCGAAAATTGGCTTATGGCAAGCAGGGGCGCTTCATCGACCATGGAAAACTGGGGACTCGCAAGTGCTGGCACTTTTTCGATCCCCGTCATGTAGAGGTCAAGAACGGGACGCTCCTACGGAACGCGTGTGTTGCGGTTGATCGCAAAGCCAAGACCTGCACCCTTCGTTGTGGGGCGCGCAAAAAGACGCTGAAGCTGGCCAATGACAAGACCAAGGCTGAGACGCTGGCGAGCGCGAAGTATGAGCTCAGTCAGCTGACGCGCGTGCCCCACGCCTTGGCGCGGGACCGCCGCGGCACTTACTACTATGTCGACCGTAGCCAGGCTCGCTCGGGTGGGCGTGATTTTCGCGTCTATATCGGGCGTCGTGGTCGCATGCGCGCGCAGAAGATGGTGGACGTGGTGAGTGACTCTGAGGGAGAGATCTTCGAGACCAAGCGCGGCAAGCTGCGTTTGATTCTCCGTAAGGCAGAGGGGCTCTGGATGGCGAAGAAGCAGCGGCGCAAGCTCTTATTGGTGCCTGTAAAGAAGAACTTGCCGCTGATCTACCGTGAACTCGGTGTCTATTGGGGCAAGCGGCTGGGCACCCCCTGTGATGACTTCTAAGCAGTGGTTCTAGCTCTCAGTAGATATGCGAATCCTGCCCCTCGGTCACTGTGACAACCACGATGGTCTTGTCTTGCACCACGGCATCGAGCTGCTCGTAGGCCGCCTGCACCATGTCGGCGTGTTGTGCGTCGTAGGCTAGGATATGTAGGATCGATCGTTGCCAGGCATCAGCGGTTGTTGCGTTATCCGCGCTGAGGAGCACATCAGGTAGCTTCTTTTCGAGTAGGGTTCTGGCTTCTTCCGCGGTGTAGGGCTCGCCCGCAGGGTAGTGGTAGGCGCGGGTTACGCTGACGCCCACCTTGCGTGCATCGATGGAGAGCAGGAGGTCTGTCTTCTTGCCGTCAATATCCTGATAGTCGATCTCTCGCTCCGTCTTGAGCAGCGTCGCGAGCTCACAACGATAGAGCACCTCAAAAGCAAAGGCCTCACTCAGCAGCGAGCCCCCTCCCAGGTTCTCATCGGTGATGATCTCTTGTCCGCCAGGCGAGAGCTTTTCCACCGCATAGGTCTCGGCAGCGAAGTCTAGAGTGTTGCGGAAAAAGAAGGGCGTGTTGCTTTGCCACTCTTCCTCATCGAGGATGCCGCAGGCACCAGCCAGGTCACCCAGGCCGGGGAGTGGAGCAAAGGTGTCCGTCAATGCAGTATCAAGTAGTTGGGTGTCGCCTTGGCTATCAGAGACGACCAAGGTGTCTTGAGCGCTTCGGGCGCTATCAGGCGTGAGGGCGTCTCTCGGTGCTGAGGAGGTGCTAGAGCAGCCGTGGCAGGCGATGACCAATACCACAACGATGCATGTTTTTCGCCAGTTCAACATGGCATTACTTTGGCACACAGGCGTGGAGAATACTGCATCGATACCCGGTGGCGCAGTCGCTGGTGTTGGCGCAGGAAACACCGCAAAGGTTGTTGTCCCAACAGAGGTAGCCCTCACAGGGGCCGCTGTCGGTGCATCGGGTGGCCTCAACGCATGAGAGTTCAAAGAGTGCGCAGAGGTAGCCATCCGCGCATTGCGTGTCACTGATGCATGATTCACGGCAGAGGCCCGTGTTGTCATCGCATGTATAGCCCTCGCAGGTGTTGGGATCGCAGACGCTGGTTTCAACGCATGTAAAGTCGGGGAGGCCTGTGCAGGCGTAACCATCCGCGCACTGGTCATTGTTGAGGCAGCGTGGAAAGCAGAGGTTCGCGTTGGTGTCGCAAGCGTAGGGCGCACAGGTCGCGTCTTCCTGGCAAGGGGTGGCTTCAACGCATTGACGGCTGAAGACACTGCACGAGTAGTTGTTAGCGCAGTAGGTATCGTCGAAGCATTGGGTGTAGCAGTCATGTGTTGCGAGGTTACAGGCGAATCCATCACAATCTGCGTCGCTTTGGCAGCCATCGAGCACGCAAGCCCCATTGGCACCACAGACATAGCCATCTGCGCAGTGGCGATTGACGGAGCAGCGTTCGAGGCAGACCCCCGTGCTCGTGTTGCAGACATAAGGGAGGCATGGAGTGTCATCGGTGCAGCCCTGGGGGCCAAGGTCAAAAACGGGGAGGTCAGGCGTCACCATGCCCGAGTCGTCTAGGGGGCGGGAGTCGTCGGGAACAAGAGGGGCGTCTCTGCGTGGAGGGCCATCGCCTTGCGTTTGGGCACCATCGGTGACAACCGCTCCGTCGGGACCTACAGTGCCTTGATCAGACGTGAAGTCCGGGTTGGCCTCGGTGCAGGCGACGAAGGTCCAAGACAAGATCAGCAGAAGCAGGGCAGGGTGTTTGTGCACGGCGCCTCCAAGAGTGAGCGGACTCACTCTCAGTGTACACCCGCAGGCAGGCCGAGGATATGTATGCGCATGT
>JAFCZD010000019.1 GCA_019314525.1 Deltaproteobacteria bacterium | reverse complement strand
TCATTGGCTAGGCACGACGAGGGCGTTTGCCGGTGGCAAACAACCAAGGAGTAACAACGGCAATGATTTCGGGCTCAAGCCCTGCGATGGGAGACTAGCTGATTGGTGCTCTAGACCGCTCCTGCGCTTCACTTTGCAGACCCGCCTTTGATCTGGCGCTGATCGTCTAAATAGAGTTCTTCCACCTTTTGCCGTGCCCACTCTGTCTTTCGCAGAAACTTCAGGCTGGACTTCAGGCTGGGGTCGAAGGCGAAGCAACGGATATTGATCCGAGAGGCCAAATCTGACCAGCCCCGGCGCTCTATCAAATCTTCCAAGATCGCCTTCAGCGTGATGCCATGGAGGGGATAGTTGGGCTGTTCTTCGCTCATGGCACCAGGGTAGCTCGAAAACGCTTGCCCTTGATACGGCCCTTGTTGAGGCTCTGTACCGCTCTTTGACGCACGCCTCGAGCCACTGCGACATAGGACAAACGGTCGTGAATCTCGATCTTGCCAATATCGGCGCCGCTCAAGCCTCCGGCCTCTCCCGTCAAAGCGCCAAGAATATCGCCAGGGCGTATTTTGTCTTTGCGGCCACCTGAGATCAAAAGGGTGTGCATCCGAGCCTCGCGGACGAGCCCGTGGGCCAGCACCTCTACCCCAGGTTCGCTATCCGCGATGGCGGGCAAGCGTTCAATGGGTGTGGTGGTGAGCCCCTCGATGGCCGCGAGCTTCGACGCCTCTCGAGGAGTGGCGAGGGAGACCGCGAGCCCCACCTTGCCAGCGCGCCCCGTGCGACCAATGCGATGGAGATAAATTTCTGGCTTTGGCGGGAGTTCATAATTGACGACGATGTCGAGATCCTCGACGTCGATGCCCCGACCTGCAACATCGCTCGCGATGAGTATGCGAACGCTCTGGTTGCGGAACCTGGCCAACACCTGGTCGCGATCAAACTGCTCAAGGTCGCCGTGAAGATAATCAACGCTCACCCCCAAGGCCGCGAGGGTGCCTTCGAGTTCTGCAACGGTCGCCTTGAAGTTACAGAAAACAAGCACCGACTCATGGGGATATTTGGTGAGAGCCCAATAGAGCGCCTGGAGCTTCTGCTCAGGCGCAGCGGTGATGGCGATCTGTCGAATCTCGGGCATCACCTGCTCTGGATCGTCCAGGACCACACGCACAGGGTTGCGCTGATGTGTGAGGCTCAAGGCTTCGATGGCGCGCGGGAAGGTGGCTGAAAAGAACACCGTCTGTCTTTCGTTGGGCTTAGGCAGCGCGCTCAAGATCGCCTCGGTCTCAGCCTGAAAGCCCATGTCAAGCATGCGATCGGCTTCATCAAGCACCACCGTGGCCACAGCTTGGGTGTTCATCGTGCCCCGCTGTAGGTGATCGACCACGCGTCCTGGTGTACCCACCACCACATGAACGCCACGCTCCAGGGCGCTGGCTTGGGCCTTGAACGCCTCCAGCCACCGCCAACACTTGCAGCCCGGGGTGTTTGCGCCCCAGCTTGCGTATCTCACGCGCCACTTGGGCACATAACTCACGCGTTGGGCACACCACCACCGCCTGCAAGGTGCGCGTCGCCATCTTCAAGGCCTGCAAGATCGGCAAAGCAAACGCAGCGGTCTTTCCGCTGCCGGTCTTTGACTGACCGATGAGGTCCTTGCCGGCGAGCAGCGAGGGGATGCTCTCCACCTGGATGGGAGTTGGATGCTTGTAGCCAAGCTCGGCGACCACGGTGAGCAATACAGGCGAAAGCGAAAGTGATGCAAAATCTGATGGCATGGGTGAATCCTATCTTCTCCCCCACGCCAAAGCACGAGTTGACCTCTTTCACCAGCGAATATCGCGAATATCGCGAAGGCAACGCTGAGTGCTGTATGCTCAACACACATGGTCCCGCGACAAAAGGTCGGCGCCTATCAGCTCCTACGCTCCCTTGGCGCTGGCGGCGAAGGCAGCGTTTGGCTCGCGCACGATGCACACGGGCGCCCCGTAGCGCTCAAGTGGCTAACCTTGGACAACGCTCAAGACGCGGCGCGAACCGAATACGCGATCCTGGCCCAGCTCGATCACCCTGGCCTCCCACGCGCCATCGACCTTCTGCTGCAGGAGGGACAACCCGCCCTCATCCTCGAATATATCGAGGGGGTGAGCATCGATCGTTGGTGGCACGGGCGCCCCCCCGCAGAGCGCTTGAGGTCTTTGGCCCAGCTCCTGGGCACCCTCGAATTCCTCCACGCGCGGGGCGTCGTCCACCGCGATCTCAAGACAGCCAACGTGCTGGTAACAGAAGCGGACGAGGTGAAGCTGGTGGACTTCGGCCTCGCCACGAAGAGCCAGGCGCTGCAAGAGGCCGCTCTTGGAGGGAGCGCGGGGACCATCGCCCCGGAGGTGCTCATGGGCGAGCAAGCCACCGAGGCCGCTGACCTCTATGCCGTCGGAACCTTGCTCTACGCCGCCCACTACGGCGCGCCGCCTTTCACCGGAAACGCCAGCGAGGTGCTGCAAGCACAGCTCTTGGGCCCCCCACCCCATTGCGCCCAAGATGACACGCCCCTTGGACAGCTCATCACACGCTTGCTCGCTCCCGCCCCCAAAACGCGCCCCCCTTCGGCCGCTGAAACCCTCGCTGAGCTCGAACGTGCTACAGAGGCTGGCTCTCTTCAGGGCAGTGAGCACCTCATCGCGCGGGGGTTGCCTACCCCTGAGCTCGTGGGACGCGAAGACATTATCGTTCGACTCCAACGCGCCCTGAATCACCTCAACGACGACACAGCTCCCACCTCCAATGAGCGCCTCTTCCACCTCGAGGGTGCCCCAGGATGTGGACGCAGCCGGCTGCTGCGTGAGATCGGTATTCGCGCGCGCCTGGCGGGTGTGCATGTCATCGAAGAGCTCCCGCCCAAGAGTGTGACACTGAGCACATGGCAGCAAACCGACAGCAGCGGGCTACGAGCTGCCATGGTGGCGCACCTCCTCGACAGCCTCCAACGCGAGGTGACACGCCCGACCTTGCTTCTCTTGGACGCCATCGAAGACCCCATGCTGGCTGAAGGCCTGAGCGCCCTATCCACAGCGGAGATCCCACAGCTGATGGTTTGCATCTCCGGCGCCAACGCCAGCATTCGAAGCCGACTGCGCGCCTTCACCACCATCGAGGTCACGCCCCTGGCCCCCGCAGAGATCGGCCACCTGGCCAACTCCATGCTACCCACCGCTTGGCGCTGCTCCCAACTCACAGCGCCCCTCTTCACCATCAGTGAGGGCAACCCCCTGCTCGCCGTGCTCTCGCTGCGCGCGGCCGCCGAAGCTCGCCTCCGTGGTGAGATCGTTGATCTCAGCGCTGCCCTCGAGGCCCCAAAGGCCACCCTCGAGGCACGCCTGCATCAGGGCCTCACCCAACGCCTCGCGAACCTCACCCCAGAGAACTGCGAGCTTCTCGCCCTCCTCGCCTTGCTGCCCCGACCGCTGCTCTGGGAAGAGGCCGAGCAGGTCCTCGGCCACTCAGCCTTGCCGTGGGCACGACCGCAGAGGGAGGGCCTCCTCACCATCACAGCACATCAGACCCTGAAGCTCGCGGGGCGTGCCCTCGCCCCAGCGATGAAGCGCGCGCTTCCCCAGAGGAAGCTCTTGGCGCTGGCCGAGATTGTCCTGGAGCGCCTTGCGCTCTCGGCGCAACACCGAGCGTTGGTGGCAGAGAGCGCGGGAAGCCCACACGCAACAGCGCGCATGCTCTTGGAGGGGGCCAGAGATGCGCGCAACCACCTTGAGCTCGCCATCGCAACACAGCTCTACCTCGCCACAGCGAGCAAGCTGTCTGCCGAGAACAGGCCGGAGGGGGAACCGCAGCGCGGCCATTCCTCGCCGGACACACTCTGGTGCGAAGTCGCCCAGGAGTTGGTGGCCGTGGGCAGCGCCACAGGTCTCCACGCTGAGGTGGCAACCTGCCTAAACAGCCTGCTGGGATCAGCACCTGAGGCTGCTCGTGTTGAGGTGGGGCTAGCGCTCGCAGACCTCCACCTGCACGCAGGGTCCTTCTCAAGTGGGCTCAGCGTCTTGGATGGACTCAGAGGTGCGACCCACCACCTTGACGCACTGGCGTTGACAGCCGCCCGCCTGCGCTACTTTGGTGGAGAAAAACCCGATGAGGTGCAAGAGCTGGACGTCGCCCGCCAGAGTAATCTGCCCGAGGTCTCCCTCGAAGCACACCACATCGGCGCCCTCGTGGCGATGCGAGAGGGCCGCCTGGAGCAGGCCGAAGCGGTCTTGGACGCAACCCTCGAACGACGAACAGAGACCTCTGCGCTGATGCGCGCCCGCCTGCTCAACTCCCGTGGGCTACTCCACCAACGACGCTCTCGCTTCGAGGACGCTCAAAGCTGCTATGAAGAGAGCTTGGCGCTTGCCCGTGAGGCGCACCACCTGCCTTATGAAGCCTCCTTCGGGATGAACCTAGCGTCGGTGGCGCAGCAACGAGGCGACCTGCTCGGCGCAAAGAGAGCCTACACCGAGAGCTTGCGGGTGGCGGAGCGTTTTGGCGGCACGCAAGAGCTAGCTCGCATCTCTCACAACCTAGCTCGGCTCTGGGCTGAGCTAGGGCAATGGGGGCACGCCTGCGCCGAACTTGAGCGTTCGCTCTCCCTCTGCCGGTCATTGCTGATGCACAGCTTGGGGGGCTACAACCAGCTCCTGGCGGCAGAGATAGCCCTTGAACGTCGAGAGGTGAAGACCGCGCGTGAGAAGTTGAACGAAGCCCGAGAGTGTTTCGCTAGACGAGACATGGACGCTAGCACGCGCTGCGACCTAGCGTTGGTTCAGGGACGCATCGCGCTAGAGGAACATGATGCCCAAGGCGCCGCAGCCGCCCTCTCGGAGGCCCAGAAGTCAGCCATCGGTATTCCAGCGCTGGAGTTTCAAAGCACGCTCTTGGCTGCACGGACCCACCTCGCTTTGGGAAAAAAAGACAAAGCGGCGCAGTCGCTGCTGAGGGCCTGGCGCATGGCGGAGCAGGCACAGGATGGTTCCACTCGCATCGAGGTGCACCAGCTTCTGGGGCGTGCGCTGCGTTCGAGCGACTCGACCACATCAGAGCTGCACGCCGGTCAGGCGCTCACGTTGCTTCGCGAACGCCTTGCAACCCTCCCCGAAGACGATCGCGCAGCCTACGCGGCGCGCCCCCTCAATGCCTCGGTGCTGGCTTGGGCAGCTCCCATCGCTGCGGCGCACGCTCCCCAGGCATCGTCAGCGAACGAAGCACCCTCTGAACCCCTGCTGCACGCGATCTTGGCCATCAACAAAGAGCTGAACGCTGAGAGCAAGGTAGGACGCCTGCTCGAGCGCATCGTCGACCACGCCGTAGATCTCACGGGCGCCGAACGCGGCTTCTTGTTGATGCAACCACGCGAGCGCGGCCCCCTACGCATCGAGGTCGCGCGCAATATCGACCAAGAGACCATCGCGCACAAGGAGTTCAAGATTAGCCGCTCCGTGGCCGAGGAGGTGCTGCAGAGCGGCCGCCCCACCATCGCCGTCAACGCGATGGATGATGCGCGCTTCCAGCACTTCTTGAGCGTGCACAAGCTCAAGCTGCGCTCTGTCCTTTGTGTCCCGCTGCGCGTGGGCCGACGTATTCGTGGTGCGCTCTACCTCGACAATCGCTTTGTCGCCCGCGGCTTCGATGAGTCGCACCTAACGCTACTCGAATCCCTCGCCGAACAAGCTGGCATCGCGCTTGGAAACCGGGAACTGCTCGACGAAAACGCACGGCGAGAGCGTGAACTCGAGCATCAGAGCGAAAAGCTGGAGCAGCTCAACCGGCAGCTCGCCGCTGCGTTGGAAAACCAACGGCTGCGCCTCGATGAGCTAGCGAGTTTGACGCGTGAGCAGCAAGGCGAACTACAAGCGCAGTACCATTTCGACAACTTGGTGGGGCGCAGCGCCGTGATGCGAGAGCTCTTCCGCCTGATGGATCGTGTTCGCAATACGGTAGCCTCGGTGCTAATCCACGGCGAGTCGGGCACGGGGAAAGAGCTCGTCGCGCGGGCACTGCACCACAACGGCGCCCGTGCCGATGGGCCCTTCATTGGGGTCAACTGCGGTGCCATCCCCGCCACGCTCCTCGATGGAGAGCTCTTTGGCTACGTGCGAGGGGCCTTCACCGGCGCTGAGCGCTCACACCGCGGGCTCTTCGAGCGCGCCGATGGTGGCACACTCTTTCTCGATGAACTTGGCGAGCTGCCCCTCGAGCTACAGGTCAAGCTGCTGCGAGTCTTGCAGGAAAAGACCTTCGTCCGCCTGGGCGAAGAAGACGAGCGCCAATCCGATTTCCGCCTGATCGCGGCGAGCAACCGAAACCTCAGCGAGATGGTCGACCAAGGAGCCTTCCGGCAGGACCTCTTCTACCGGGTCAACGTGATCCGCCTCGAGATACCTCCCCTGCGTGACCGGCCAGAGGACATCCCTCTGCTGCTCGCACACTTGATGCAACGTCACGGAGGGCACAAGGTGACCTTCACGCGCGCCGTCCTCGAGCGCCTGGTGGCCTATGGTTGGCCAGGAAACGTCCGAGAACTCGAAAATGAGGTGCTGCGCATGCTCGCCTTGGGAGGCGAAGAGATCACACCTAACGATCTCTCTGCGGCACTTGTTGAAGGGAAGGCCCTGCCACGCTCTGTTCGCACCCCAACAGGCCCCCTCAAAGAGGTGCTAGCGCGGGTGGAGCAAGAGGTTGTGGAGGCAGCTTTGATGCGGTGTGGCCGTGTGGTGGACGCTGCTCAGGAGCTAGGGATGTCACGGGTGGGGTTGCACAAGCTCATGTCACGCCATGGGATCACTAGACCCCGCGCTACCAAAAAGTAAACTCCAGGCTACACAAGCACGCTGCGTATCTTGCACGACACATATTCGCTCGCGAATACCCTGTCGATATGGCGCATAACACCCTAGTTTCAGCATTTTAGACAATTGGGCGAGATGGCACTCCGTTTGCATTTCAGGGAGTTCGTGATGAAACACATTCTACCCATACTCCTTCTTCTCAACGGCTGTGGCGACGAAACCAGCCTACCGCAGCCCGTGCCCGTTCCTGCGCCCAAGCTCTCGGCCATCCGCCAGAGTACGCCCATGGCGGAACAGAGCGCGACCATGGTGCTAGGTCTCACAGGAGCGGTGAGTGGCATGGGGCGGGTGATCGCCAAGGAGGTGCTCTCTGGGAGAGAAACCCACGCCACCAGCACAAAAGATGGGACATTCTCCTTGGTCATCACAAATATCGCCCAAGCTGGAGGCATGGAACTTCGCTTTGAAACGGTGGAGGGGGAGCGCAGTGAACCTCTGCTTCTCGCCACCACCCGGGCTGCCTTCGGCCCCGTTCTCTCACCAGCCGATGCCCAAGGCGAGGTCGTCAGCGCTCCTGACACAGATGGTATCGTCACCGTCAGCAGTGGATCCCCACAGCTAATCGCCGCCTCTCCTGACGTGGACGTGCTCATTTCCAATGCCAATACAGGCGAGGTGGTGCTCGGAGTAACGGATGAAAACGGCGCCTTCAGCCTGCAACTCCACGGCGAACAAGGCCAGCAGATCTTGATCCTGCTCGTTGAGCCCGCCAATCCTGAACAGACGAGCGATTTCCTCGCTTACGAAGTGCCTTAACGAGCTAGATGACGCAGGGCAACGCCCTGCAGGAGGTTCACCATGATGACACGCGCTTTCTCTCTATCACTCCTTTCCGCATGCCTCTTCACCCTTGCCTGTGGAGACGATCGCCCTTCCCAGCCCCCAGAACCCACCCAACCGAGCGTGAGCTTCGCCATCAGCGAATGTGGCGGCTTCGGCCAGCTGAGCGCTGAGCAGCCTGCGAGCACCTACTGCGACGCTGAGGTCATCGAGTGGCGCCACGATCCTGCGACGTCCACCCTTAAGATCGTCAATAAGCGCGTCTTGCTCAACTGCTGTGGTGAGCACTCCATGAGCGCAGCCTGGGAGGGCGAGACCCTGGTGCTCAAGGAGCTCGATGTGCCAACAGAGGCCGGCGGACGCTGCCGCTGCGAGTGCACCTTCGACTTCGAGATCACCATTGACAACATCGCGTCGCCCCTGCTCTCGGTGCGCGTTGAGCGCGAGGTGGTCCAGCCCGATGAGCAAAAGACAGTGATCCGCGCGACGCTCGATCTTGGCGAGGGCAATGGCAGCCTCGTGGTAGATAACACCAACCTCGGCAGCCTCTGCGACACGGTTCAGCCCCCACCCGAGCCTGAAGATCTCACCACCAGCTTCAAGCTCAGTGAATGCGGAGGCTTCCAGAGTAAGGCCGACACCGACTTGAGCGCCTACTGTGACGCCGAAGTACTGACGTGGACGTATGAAAGCGTGAGCCAAACGTTGAGCATCGACAATCAGCGCATCCTCCTGAACTGCTGCGGTGATCGCAGCCTCAAGGTGACCCAGGACGACGCGGGGGTGCTAACCATCACCGAAGGCGACGAAGCGGGAGACGCGGGTCGTTGCGATTGCATGTGCGTCTTCGACCTGCAGGGGGTAGCCACCCCCGTCACAGGCAGCCAGGTCCCCTTCAAGCTTGTACGTGAGAGTTTTGACGCAGGTGAGGCCTCCGTCGCTATCGTCGCCAGCGGCACCCTCGATCTCGACCAAGGCAGCGGCAGTATCGTGGTTGACACCACTGATGTTGGCCCTTGGTGTGAGTAGCCCTCAGAAGATCTCGCTGACCTTGTTTAAGTCACCTCCGCTGCTGAGAGCTTCCCCGTCGGGAGTAGAACTCCGTCGTTGTCGGAGCCACGTTGCGCTGCAGCCCAGGACCACCTTCATCTCGTCGTTGAGCAACACCTACGGAACATTGCCTGATCCGGCGCTCTGGGTCGCGATCAAGCCCTCATCGGAATGCGGCCGCAACAATTCAGAATAATCCGCAACTTCTTTTCGCCACGTCCGATACCTCTTGAAACAAATGCTCACCCTTCAGGAGGTAGCAAATGGACCGAATTCACCCGTCTCTATTTCGCCCAAACATGCAGGACGACCTACCAACGCCAGCATCCTCCATGGCCAACGATCTGAGGGTCGCCTTCTTGGCCTTTTCCGGTCGCAATGACCCGAGCGACGTCGAAGCATACGACGTCATAATGCTCGCAGCCCAATCACTGGCCGATGAGGGCTCTGCTGGCCGATGGGAACGCTTCGACGCCGCCCTCTTTCTCGCCCGCGTCGACTTTCTGCCCCAAGCCGAGAAGAACAGGATGGCGCTCGATCTCATTGCGCTCTTCGTCTATCTCACGCTCATCGCGTGGGTACATCCGGAGCGTGCGATCCAGATCGTAACCAATATTCGAGAGCACGCCGCCCCCTTCGACGAATTACATGAGGTCGCCGGTGGGGCCAAAAAGGCGCTCGTCGCCATCGCGTCGATGCCCGACTTAGGGAACTGAGAACTGTGTGAAGCACGAGGAACTCAACGTGAGATCCACAAATCAGCGCCGATCCCCTGGAAACCAAAGGAGTGGTCGCGATAACGCACGGTTCCAAGAGGGGGAGCTAAGCGCTGGCTAGCACATAGGTGTCGCGGGCGATCATTAGCTCTTCGTTGGTGGGGATCACCAGCACACGAATGGGTGAGTCTGCGGTGGAGACATCGGCTTCTTTGCCGCGCACAGCGTTGCGCTCGGGGTCGATCTTGTAGCCAAGGGGCTCCATGTTTTCGAGCACCTGGGCCCGCAGCTCAGCGCCATTTTCGCCAGCGCCCGCGGTGAAGACCAGGGCGTCGACCCTGCCAAGGACGGCCGTATAGGCGCCCACATACTTCTTGACGCGGTAGGCGTACATCTCAAGCGCGATCTGAGCCCGCTCGTTGCCTTTTGCTGCAGCCTCCTCACAGGTGCGCATATCGTTGCTGACCCCTGAGATACCAAGCAACCCGCTCTTCTTGTTGAGCAGCTTGTCGATATCACCCACGGACATCTTCTGTGTGCGCTCGAGGAAGGCGATAAGCGCCGGATCGATATCACCGCAGCGCGTACCCATCATCAAGCCCTCGAGAGGCGTCAAGCCCATAGAGGTGTCCACGGATTTCCCGCCACGCACGGCGGTGATGCTCGCGCCGTTGCCCAGATGAGCCGTAATAACGTTCAGCTCCTCTATGGGCTTGTCGAGCAGCTCTGCAGCCCGCTGGGTCACATAGCGGTGAGAGGTGCCGTGAAAACCATAGCGCCGAACGCGCTGGTTCTCGTAGAGCTCGTAGGGCACTGGGTAAAGGTAGGCGTGAGGGGGAATACTCTGGTGAAAAGACGTATCAAAGACCGCCACCTGAAGCGCCTTGGGCAGAGCCGAGGTAGCGACTTCGATGCCGAGAATATTGGGTGGGTTGTGCAAGGGGGCGAGGTCGATGTGATCACGAACCGCTTGCAACACATCAGCGTCGATCTTTGCGGTCTTGGCGAAGGCCTCCCCGCCGTGCACAACGCGATGCCCCACAGCACCGATCTCTGAGATGTCCTCGATGCCACCCTTCTCGCCGTCCGTCAGAGCCGAGATGATCAGCTTCAAGCCAACGCCGTGGTCGGGTACCTTCTGCGCGATCTTGTACTTTTCACCTTTGAGGCTGTAGCTCAGCTCGCTGCCCTCCTCGCCGATGCGCTGCAGGAGCCCAGAGGCCTCAACCTTCTCCTCTGGCATCTGGAAAAGTTCGAATTTGATGGATGAGCTGCCGGTGTTGATTACAAGCACTTTCATCGACATGGGCTAACCTCTTTGCGCTTGAATGGCCGTGATCGCCACCGTGTTGATGATGTCCACCACGAGACAGCCGCGGCTCAGATCGTTAACGGGCTTGCGCAAACCCTGCATGACCGGACCGATGGCGATGGCGTTGGCTGAGCGCTGAACCGCTTTGTAGGTGGTATTCCCTGTGTTGAGGTCGGGGAAGATCACCACCGTCGCCTTTCCCGCGACACGGCTGTTGGGGAGCTTCGTCTTGGCCACACCCATATCGACGGCCGCGTCATATTGGATCGGCCCTTCCACCGCCAGGTCTGGGGCGCGCTCTTTGACGATCCGCGTCGCCTCACGCACCTTCTCGACGTCGGAGCCAGACCCTGACGCGCCCGTCGAATAGGAGATCATCGCCACGAGAGGCTCCACGTCGAAGGCCGCTGCCGTCTCGGCGCTGGCCAACGCGATATCAGCGAGCTGCTCAGCTGTGGGATTGGGGTTCACTGCGCAATCGCCATAGACCAAAACTTGGCTGGGTAAGCACATGAAGAAAACGCTGGAGGCAAGAGAGACGCCCTCCTTGGTCTTGACGAACTCGAGGGCGGGCCGCAGCGTGTGTGCCGTGGTGTGGATAGCTCCTGAGACCATCCCGTCGGCGTGCCCCTCTTTGACCATCATCGTGCCGAAGTAGTTTGGGTCGTGCATCAAGTCGTTGGCCAACTCCCAGGTGGGGTTCTTCTTGGCGCGCAGCTCTTGATAACGCTTGGCGAAGGGTTCGCGGAGCTCTGACGTAGCAGGATCGATCAAGGTCGCCTTGTCTAGCTTGACGCCCAACTGCTCCGCGTTGCGCCGGATCTTGTCCTCTTCACCCAAGAGGATGATCTCACAGACATCACGCTCAAGGAGCACACCCGCTGCCTTGAGGATGCGCTCCTCCTTGCCCTCGGGCAAGACGATGCGCTGGGGCTTAGAGCGCGCAAGGTCCATCAACTTATGGATGAAGACCTGGGGCGTAACGCGACGGTTGGCCGCAGGCGCGGCTCCCCGCGCCGTGAGCAGCTCGACGTCGACGTAGTCCTCAACAAGGCTCTTGATGGCCTCGATGCGAGCACGATCTGTCGCACGAATGACCGGGCGAATCTGATTGACCTTGATCGCCGTATTATAGATGTCGTCGTCCACGGCAAGGATCGGCATGCGGTTGTCGGTCATGTCCTTGAAGAGCTGCAAGACCTTGTCTGTGGGGCGCATCCCGCCGGTGAGCAACATACCCGAAGGGCTGCAGACAGCGGGTGATATATAGGCCGCTGCCAGGCCAATGACGATGGCCTCACGATCACCAGGCGTGAGCACCATGGAGCCGCGCTTCAAGCGCAAGAGCACCGTCTCGAGGCTCATCGCCGCCACCATAATGTCACGGGTCAAGACATCCAGGCGGCCCTCTCCGCCGAGCACCTCAGCACCAAGAGCTTGCGCCACTTCGTCGAGGTAGGGCCTCTCGAGGAGGTCTGTTTTCGGGATGGCGCCCAACAAACGCACACCGTGCTCACGGAGATGCCGCTCTGCCTTGGGCTGCATCTCCTTTCTGAAGTTCTCGCTGGCGTGGTTGATGATCGCCCCGAAGAGATCTGCGCCCTTCTCATCCACGCTCTCCTTGAAGAGCGCGATGTTGTTGAGCACGCTACCGAGGCGGGCATCACACGATTCGCTTTCATCGTCGTGCGGCTGTGCGCTGGCCACCAGCAAGACAGGCGCCCCGAGGTTCTTTGAAAGGTCGGCGTTGATATTGAACTCGAAGGCAGCCATCGCTCCGTAGTAGTCGGTGCCTTCACAAACGACGAAGTCGCAGTGCTCGGCGACCTTCTGATAGGCATCGATAATCTTGTCGACGATTTGATCGTATTTGCCATGAGCGAGAGCCTCGGTGACCTCATCCATGGTGACGGGCGCGATCTGATTGACCTCTGCCTCGAGCCCCAACACCTGCTTCATCAGGACGGCGTCAGGGTCGCCGGCGCCATTATTACGCTGGCCAATGGGCTTGAAATAGCCAACCCGGCCCAAGGTGCGCTCCAACACGCTCACTAGACCCAGGCAAATCATGCTCTTACCACTGCGTGGTTGTGTGGCTGTAACCAATATGCTGCTGGCCATGTTCTCGCGCTCCTCCTGGCTGTGCCCAGATCGCATTGATTCAGGCCGCGCGAGCTTAGGCGCTTTCCTTGGCAGCTTCTAGGGGTGCTGAAGCGATACTGTGAAAAAAATCACGACAAGGGTTGAGAGAGAGCCCAGGGCTCTCAGTCGTGTTAAGAACTGATAAATCCCGCGGAGAAGGAGCGACTTGAAAAAAGCCTGCCCGCGAGTAATATCTGCTCGAACTAGTGGTGAGAGATCACCATCGCAAAACCCTTTGATGGAGACGCTTCAATGGCAGACGCTGACAAGCTGAAAATTACGATTATCCGCGACGAGTGTATTGGTGATGGCGCGTGCTGCAGCGACGCCCCTGGCACCTTCGAGATGGACGATGAAAACATCGCCATCCTCAAGACCCCGGTGACAGATGATCGTGACACGATCATCGAGGCAGCCCGCAACTGCCCCACCGAAGCCATCGTAGTCGAGGACAAAGAGACTGGCGACCAGCTCTTCCCCGAGGATTAGTCGCGCGCTTTGACGGATGATGGAAGGGCGGCTTCAGCCGCCCTTCTTCTTTGGAACTCGGACTAGACCCTCGTGGTGTAGAGCTTCTCTGCCAGTTCCTCACCCACCCACGATTCTTTCGCCACGCCCCAGGCTTCGAGCTCTCCACGCCCCTGCCGACTCGCTACGTTGATGCGCTGACCTCGCAGGCCGCGCAGAGCCAATAGATCACAGCGATCCTCGAGCAGGAGTGGAGCCTGAATCCGCTGGCGAACACGAAAGGGAAGTTGCTTGCCAAAGGCGTAGAGCAAGCTCCCCAGCAGCAGGTTGCCTCCCACCACCACTGCCCCCGAGCTGACCATACGCTCGGCAGAGAGATGACCCAAGGTCAAGACCTTGGCTCGGAGCCCTCGAGCAAGCATCCCCCCCTCCACCTGAACGTTGCCGGTCACAGCGAGGGCCCCCTCCAGCTGCACATCACCGCTAATCAGCAGATCGCCATGATGAAAGAGGGCGTCTTCAGGGCCAATTTTCAGCGTGCCACGGTGACGATGAATACCCCGTTGGTGTCCCCCCAAGGTCCTTTGGGCGGCGAGCAAAGCACAATAGAGGCTGGCGTGGCTCGCATAAGGGGCGCCGGCCTTGGCGTGGGTCGGCTGGCGCTGCAGAAACGTCAAATACCCGTCACAGAGCAGCTCTTTGGCGAAGCAGGCCTCCAAGGGGCCCAGCACCATGGAAGCAAAAAGTGGGTCTTGTCGTACTGCTGTAATCGCGCGTTCTACTTCGGCGACAAAGCGCTTGATGTCAAAGCGGACTTGCTCCCCCTGACGTCTCTGGGGCCTTGGGTGCGGGATGTACTGGCGCCCATCGTAGACCATCTCGGTGGCCCCACGAACAAGCAGCCGTTCCACCTGACCACGGAACTCTCGGCGAGCCTCCACGGCGGTGTCTGCCTTGACGTCTTCGAGAAAGAGGTAACGCAGGCCGTCTTCCCCTGGGAGGCGGAAAACGCGGCTATGACAACGTGTCTGCTCCATCTAGAAACTTAACACATGGAACAGCACGCCGCATGGATGGGTTGCCTATTTCACCAAGACCCGGCGGCGACGGATCAGCACCCAAACACCCCACAGCCAGAAGAAACCAAGGGCGGAGGTCGGATCTCCATGACCCACAGCGCAGCCTCCGCTTTGCGGGGAAATCTCCACGAAATCCCCCTTGCCCACACGCTCGGCGAGCGCCAGCCGCACAAGCAGGGGCCGCTCCCGGCCGCAGCTGTTGAGATGAATCAAGCGCACGACATGAACGCCATCTTCAGCCGGCTGAAGCGCGCTCTGCATCAGAGGAATCTTGATCGGAGAAAACAGGGCTGTGCCCTGCAACACCCCATCAGCGCGCTTGGCGTAACGAACCAAATGTCCATTGACCTGCACCTGTAGCCCCTCGTCCATATCTATGATGGTGAGCAGCACTGTCTTGTCCTGATGGTCGCTGTGATTTGGAAATTTAACGCGCGCCTCATAAACCGACGCGCTTCCCGTCTCACCACATCCCGCCACCGCGGCACCCTCTGGGCCTTCAAGCTGTGTCGTACGCGGAAGAGGCGCGAAATCAACGGCTGGCTCTACATCGACCTGGCCAGCGTCCTTGAGCCAAAGGAACTCCGAGCTCTCTCCAGGCGCAGCGCCTCGGCTGCCCAGATCGACCATGGGCAAACGTCGCGATGACCAGCCGCTCACGAGGGCGGCTTCATTTGTGTCGACTTCCGCCTGTTCCGGCAGACAGCAGCCTGTGAGGGCGACCATGCCAGCGGGGCATTGGCCTGAACTCTTTGCTGGAACTTCGCAGAGCGTGTTGCCACAAAGGTCCTTCTGGTTTTGTGGGGGCAGCACGGGCAGGCTCTCTTCACAACCCAGCTCATGGAGAGCCAATCGAGCGTGGGGGTCGATGGTTGGACTAACAGAGTAGTCGTCGATGAAGGGGCGCTTGTCGTTGAAGTAGTAGCGTGAAAGCCAAGCCTCATTCTTACCCTTGCTCAGCCGACCCTCATCCCACTTGCACTGTTGAAGCGCGGTGACGACTTCGGGTATGTCCAAGCCCCAAAGATCGACATCGAGCTTCTCCATTGAATCCGGAACCCACTCCCCCTCTGGCACCCACCACTTCCACGAGATCTCCCAGCCATACATCGCTGAGCACATGGTTTCGTCGCTGACGTAAGGGCGACGCACATCTGTGGAAGCATCACGGGTGACAAGGACGTCCTCAGGCTGAGGGTTCGCCCCACACTCCGCCGCCGCGATCACCTGGCCTAGGCCCATGCGTGAGAGCTTGAGCACCAGCGCCTTCTGAGGGTTACCCGTAGGCTGCTCAGGGATCGACCTGCCGTCTATTGTATGCTCTTCCGAGTGGTCACCCCAGAAAGTTCCCAACTCGTAGAGGGCCCCTGCCATCCTCGCCCCGTGCTCATTGAGGTAGTCATGAATGCGCATGCGCACTTGGATAGACGTAAGGGTCTGATACCCCCACTCGATGTCGTAGCTGCCAGGAGGATTCCACGCGTGGCCGCTGGCGACTGAGTCCGTCAGATAATGCTGGCCCCAAGCCTCGAGGGTGTTGGCGGCTTTCCGACAAACACCTTGCCGATTGTGACGGTAGAGGTGCGCCGCGTGGAGAGCCAACTGGTGGTAATACATATAGTGGTTGCGAGCGAAGTCCCCAAAGTGGCTGTTGTTCGCCGTCCAGCCGCTGATACAATCCAACCAACCAGGACGGGCCTGGGCTTTGATGCTGTCGGGATCTTCACCCACATCAGCTTGGTCCTCGATGGGCACACCGTCGATGACGCCTTCGCGGTTCCAAAATCTTCCACAATGGCCGATGTGCAGGATGTTGGCAGGCTGCTGCGCCAAGAGGTTGGTGAGGCCCCTAGCAAAGTCTGGGGCAGCGACATAATCAGCGAAGGTCTCAGGGCCGAGACCCGTCACATCATCCTTGGGGGCAGGGATGACGGGTAAAGTCGACACACCCAGCAAAGGCTCGAAAGGCTTGGCGATCTGTTGTCCAAGTCGAATATGTTCCGCGGTCCCCCAAGCCCAGGCTGAGGATGTGGGGGCAATCAGCGCAGCAGTAAGGAGCCAGCAGCTCGTGTTGATCAGGAAACTAGAATAGCGCTTATGGGAAGCAGCTATCATTCTCTTCATGGGCAGACCCTCCGCGGGACTGGACTCAGCAACAGCTGTGCCAACACGGTTCCCCAAAAACATGAAGAATTTTCCGCCTCGAAAAGGTTCTACAGATCCCCAAATGCCCGAAATTCAACACCTGAGACGTCTTCTCTCTGACTTTCGGAGGGTGGCTACTCGAACATTCGCCAGTGCTTTTCAGTGAGGCTCTGTCTGGGAGGGCTTTGGCTGATGCTTTGGCTGGGAGGGCTTTTGCTGCTTGATCACGACTCGTGCATTGACCCCCTCAGGAGGAAGCGAAATCTCCACCAGATTGCGCTTGCGATCATAGCGCACCCGCAGACGCCCGTGAGTCGACCTCCTGCGCTGGCGTCTCTTGAAGCGGCGCTTTCGAGAGAGCCGCTTTTTCTTGCCGGCTATCTGTTTCTTGCGCTTTTTTTTGAGGGTAGACCGCAACTTTTCCTCGAGGGTGGGCTGCGAGGTGGGTGTGGCAGTTTGCCGGCGGGATCCAGATCTCGAGAGTTCCTGCACCCTCTCCCCCAGCGCGTCAATCCGCCGCAAAACTTCATTGAGGGGTTCGACTTGGATAGACTCCGCTTGCTCAGCCAAGGCGAGCGTGCCCCTTGAAGCCAGCGCCTGTGTCAACACCTCTGGGACTTCAGACTTAGCGACTTCAGACTTGGTGAACGCCACAGCACCCACCCCTGCCAAGCTCAGCACCAAAGCGCTCCCCAGCAAGATCCAACGCCAGGAGACGCTCAAACCCAACCGCTCCACGGTGAGGGTGTCTCGCAACACTTCATCGGTCTCTTCGAGGGGATCCTCCGCCGCCGCACTGGACGCTGAGGGAGGCATAACGGTGGGTGCCAAAAACACCTCCTCGTTCATTGACTCCAACTCAGCCTGAAGCACCACTCGTGGCAACCACAGTTCCTCAGGTTGATCGGCTGGTATGGATCGCTGAGGAGGGAAGGTCTCAAAACCCAGTCGAGTGGCAGAAGAGTCAGAAGAGTCCTCCTCCTCGTCGAGGGCGTCGGCTCCCTTGCCGAACCAGAGCTGGGTGCTCGTGGGATCCTCACGTCTCGTGGGCATGATGCTGTCATTCTTGGCAGAAGTCATGGTGCATCCCCAAGCAACAGCCGTGCCCAAAGCTCGACCTCTCTGACTGTGCGTTTGTGTCAATAAATGCCTCGTGGAGGGAGGTCACTCGGCCCACGAGTGCGGCGGCATGTCGCTACATGTAGTTACAGTGTGCGCTTTATGTGGAAGAATGCTGGACGACCTTCGTATGTTGGAAATGACATGAAGTGACATGTCTCGATCATTGGATGAAGAAGACCCATGGATCCTCTCCTCGAAACGAGCCTGCGCCCCACGGTCACGCCAAAAGATGGCAGCCATCGCCTCGTCATCGCTCATATGTACCCGCAATCTGGCGGTGAAACGCTCCTGGACCTTCCCGCAACGCTGGGTAGGGACCACACCTGTGATGTGGTGTTGGAGGACTCCTCGGTCTCCCGACACCACGCTCGAATCGAACACGGGAGTGAAGGGGAGTTGCTGTTGCGAGATCTCAGCAGCAGAAACGGCTCCTTCCTCAACCGTCGGCGAATAGATGAGGCTCCCCTCAGGCCAGGGGATCTGTTGCGCTTCGGCGATGTACTGGTCCGTCTGCTCATTCAGCCAGAGGACATGCACACAGTTGACAATCCAGAGGATCTCTTGATCGGCGGGAGCGGATTGGACGGTGTGAGGCGACACATTCGTCTCTTGGGTCCCACCAACCTGCGGATCCTGATCACCGGTGAGAGTGGGACTGGCAAGGAATTGGTGGCGCAGGAGCTCCATCGCCGTGGCGGTGGCCCCTTCATCGCCGTTAACTGTGCGGCCCTACCCGAATCCCTCGTGGAGGCTGAGCTCTTCGGCTACGCGCAAGGCGCGTTCACAGGCGCCACTCGACACAAACCGGGGCTCTTCGAAGCAGCCCGTGGTGGGACCCTCTTTCTCGACGAGGTGACAGAGTTGCCCCTGCCCAGCCAGGCCAAGCTTCTACGAGTGGTGGAATCTGGCGAGGTGCGGCGTGTGGGAGAGATCAACTCGACAAAGACGTCTTGTCGTATCCTGAGCGCCACCAATCATGATGTGAAGCGGGACATCGAACGAGGGCGGTTTCGTGGCGATCTCGCGGCCCGACTCGCCGAGGCTGAAATCCACTTGCCTCCGTTGAGAGAGCGCCTCGAAGACCTCCCCTCCCTGATGGAGCACCTAACCCAACGCGCAGGATGCAAATTGAACCTATCCTCCGAAGCTTTGGAGGCGATGGCCTGTTATCACTGGCCACTCAATGTTCGTGAGTTGGACAACGTCGTGCGCATGCTCGACGTCCTGACTCAAGGTGAGGAGGTGGAACTCTCCATGCTACCGAATCACCTCCTCGCAGCTGATTTGAGGCAGATGACTGCGCCGCGTGACCGCTCCTCCAAGATCTCACGAGTGGTGGAGGCCTTACGCAAGAACCAGGGGAACATTCGCCGCACCAGCGAAGTGCTTGGAGTCTCACGTTCGTATATCTACCGCTGCCTGGACCGGAGTGGACTGGATCCCGTCGACCTGAGAAATGGCACGAGAAATGCTTAGCATGAACCAAGAGCCATGGAAGTCACCTTACCACCTGATGGGTCTGCCCAGATGAACGCGCCCCTTCTCTCCTGCCCCAGCTGCCAGAGGCCGTGGCAGGAGCAGCCGTTCTGTCCCAACGACGGAGCCCTGCGTGAAGCAGGAGCGATGATCGGAGGCCGGTATCAGCTGGAGAAGCTGCTTGGAACGGGAGGCATGGGCTTTGTCTATGCAGGCCGCCACAAGCTCTTGGGGAAACCGGTGGCGCTCAAGGTGCTACGCTCAGAGCTGGAGGCCGACGCCGACCAGGTGGCGCGCTTCCTGCGTGAGGCCCAACTCTGTAGCCAGCTCCGCCATCAGAATATCGTCGAGATCACAGATTTTGGACGTGATGACCGCGGCTATCTGTTTCTGGTCATGGACCTCCTGGTGGGATCCTCTCTCGCCGAGCTGCTCGCAGAAGACGGCCGCATACCCTTGAAGCGCGCGCTGAAAATCCTCCGGCAGCTCTGTCGAGCTCTGAGTTGTGCCCATGAGGCTGGCGTGGTGCACCGTGACCTGACGCCTCGCAACATCTTCTTGGTCACAGAGTCAGGAAGAGACGATGTCGTCAAGCTCTTGGACTTTGGCATCTCCCGCACCGCTGGCGGTTTGGACCGCATCACGTCCACGGGCATCGCCGTGGGGACCACCCCCTATATGCCTCCCGAGCAGCTGCGGGGCATCGCAGAGCAGGGAAAATTGGTCGATATCTACGCCTTGGGCGTCGTCGCTTATGAGCTGCTCACCGGCGCGTTTCCCTTTCAAGCTCAGAACCAGGCAGAGCTCATCGCCGAAAAGCTCAGCCAGGAGTCCATCAACCTTCAGGGCACCGATCTCGATGCAAGCGCACCAGCGATCGCTCAGCTGATCAGCGAGTGTTTGGCTCCCGACCCACGACTGCGACCCTCTGGAGCAGCCGAAGTGGAGCAACGCCTGCTCTCCAGCGGTGGGAACCAGATCGCGCAAACCGAGGATCTGGTGGGCGCGAGGGTCGGCAGCTACCGACTGGTTCGGCTCCTGGGGTCAGGCGGAGTGGGGAGCGTCTGGCAAGGGGAGCACCCCGTCATCGGCTCTCAAGTAGCGATCAAGATCCTTCATCCAGAGATGTGCGAGTCAGAGGAGGCCGTGAGGCGCTTCGTGGTGGAGGCTCAGGCTGTCAACCGTATCGACAGCCCACACATCATCAAGACCTTCGACTTCGGCAAGCTCTCCGATGGTCGCGACTACGCGGTGATGGAGCTACTCAAGGGTGACACTCTGGGCAAGCGCATCGCCAACGGCCCCCTCAGCTGGCGCGAAGCGTGCCCCATCGCCATCGCCCTCGCCCACGCGTTGGTGAGCGCCCACGAAGTGGGCATCGTACATCGCGACCTCAAACCCGAAAACATCCACGTGGGCAGACGCACAGAGGCAGATGGGGCCACAGTCAAGGTGCTGGACTTCGGTATCGCTAAACTCCTCGGAGGTGATGTCGCCAACACACACCGTACCCAGCTGGGCATATGTATTGGTACCCCCCTCTACGCTGCACCTGAGCAGATGTCTGGTGAATCCATCGGGCCAGAAGCTGATATTTATGCCCTAGGCGTCGTGCTCTTCGAGATGCTCACAGGCGAGCCCCCCTTCACCGGGACGATCCAGGATCTCGCAAAGGCAAAACTCAGCCTCACTGCACCAAGCCTGGCGGTGAAAGCCCCAAGGCTCCCCAAGAAGATTGCAGAGCTGGTGAACACCATGCTCCTCAACCAACCAGCAGAGCGCCCCACCATCGATAAGGTGCTGATCTCCCTGCGAGAGACCCCGTTAGACTCGCCCCCCAAAGCCGACCCCTTGGCCGTCATCCTAGCCCCTGGTCTGGACCATGAGGAAGCTCTGCGGCTCTCTGAGATTGAGACCAGGGTGACCCCTGGAGCCGCAAGCTCAGCCCCTTCCGTTCAGGACGCACCGCCGGCTCCAATCCAGGCTCCCGGGCAAACAAGAGCATGCCCACCCCACGAGACTCCCCCCGCTGCTCTCCCCACTCTTCGCCTCCCCAGATACCGAAGTCCGCTCATCCTGGGCGTTAGCATCAGTGTGGTTGTCATCAGCGCGTTGATCATCCTCGCACTCTCGAGGGACTCAGCGCCCAATCATGAGCTGGAGACAACGACCGCTCACAAAGTCGAGACACCGAAGGTCACTCCCTTGGCAAAAACCAAGACGCCCGCACCCAGGGCCCGATCGTCTGCAGCCGTGTCACCCGCAACCACGTCGCCGACGCCTTCACCTGCACCAACGTCACTTGATAAGCAGGTCTTCTTGCTTCGCTCCAATCCGCCTGATGCGCGAGTAACCTTGCGAGGCAAGCTCCTCGGTCAAACACCTGTGCGTGTGCGCCTCACTCCTCAGGTGGGATCGATCACGGTTGTCCTCAAAAAAACTGGCTATGACACAACCCGAACTACCCTGCGCGCGAGCGGCCCTCACTCGCTGACGGTGCAGCTGAGACCGAAGGCGAAGACCCTGAAGACGAAGGCGAAGAAGAGAAAGAACAAGACCTTGAAGACCAAACAGAAGACAAAAACTTCGAAAAGGAAGCCGGCAAAGAAGACACCGCTGGTAGACCCCTTTGACGAGTAGAACCTGGCAAACTTTCGTGAAGAGAGACCTTTCGTGAAACAATGCTCCACCTGTGGCGCCATCTACAACGGCGCCCCCGAGACCTGCCCTTTGGATGGTGCGCGCCTCCTTGACGCGAGGGACCCCAACCTGGGGCGTCAGCTGGATGGCTGGACCCTCTGTGAAGTCATCGCCGAGAGGCCCTTGGCCCTCGTCTACCGTGCCGAGCGGGGGAACATCACTGGAGCACTGAAGCTCTATCGGTCCTCCGACACGCTGCGCAGGGCGTGGCGCGAAGGGGGCGTGCAAGCTCGGGTGGATCACCCCAACGTCGCCGCCCTCCTGGCTCAAGGGCTCTCCTCCGAGGGAGAGGTCTTCTTGGTGAGCGAGTTTGTGAGCGGAGAGAATCTGCACGCCATCCTGGCTGGCGCCAAAATCGTCCCCGCCACAGGGGCGGTCCAGATCGTAGACCAGATCGCAGCTGGCCTCGACGCCATTCATCAACAGGGTCTGGTGCACCGTGACATCAAGCCCAGCAACCTGATGCTAGCGCAGGCAAACATAGCGTCCCCCGTGTTGAAGATTCTGGATCTCGGACACTCCCTTGCGTTGGACCTCGGTCGGCTAACGGAGAGCGGGATGGTCTGGGGCTCCGCAGCTTATATGTCCCCAGAGCAGGCCGCAGGCCACCCCGTGGATGGTCGCAGCGATCTCTACTCTTTGGGTGTGGTGCTCTACGAGATGCTCCTCGGCGAGCGGCCCTTTGAGGCCAAGGCAGCCGTGGACGTGATGCAAATGCACTGGACCTGCACGGCCACGCACCCCTCCAAAGACACAAAGATTGACGCCCGGCTCGGTGATCTGTGCATGTGGCTGCTGGCCAAGAAACCAAACGCACGGCCCGCCAACCCTCGCATCGTGCGAGCTATTTTGAGCAGCATCCGGGCCGAGAGCCAGGAGCCGGCGGGTGAAGCTTTCGGCGGCGTTGAAACGAAGACAGGCGACCCCATGAGCAGAAACACGGAGACCTACGATGTCTAGCAACCTCATTCTGAAGAGCCTGCCAGTGGTGTTAACACTCCTGCTTGGTTCCCCTCTGGCGCACGCACAAACATCCCAGGAGCTGAAGCAAGCCAGGGCCGCCTGGAAAGCGGGAAGATCTCTCTTTGGAAAAGGAGACTACCGCGCCGCGAAGGTGAAGTTTCAGGAGGGCTTTCGCCTCTCAAAAAAGAGTGGCTTCCTTCATAACATGGCAGAGTGCGCACGTATGGGCGGGAGCAAGCCTGAAGCGCGCCAGCTCTACATGCGTTATCTTCGCGAATATCCCACAGGCAAACACCGCCACGAAGCCCTCATGCGCTGTCAAGCGCTCAAAGCTGGACCCTGCGTGGTTGTTGACAAGCCAGCAACCACGGGCGCAGAACACCCCAAGAAGGCTGAACCCGATCTCGCGCCCTCCGACCCTGGAGCAGCCAAAGGCTTCTTGCCACCATCTTCGAACCCAGCCGAGAGCGCGCCAGGCGACGAAAAGACCTCCTCCACAGCCTGGTACAAACATTGGGGCTTCTGGACAGCCGTGGGGGCGGTAGTGGTCGCTGGCACCGTCACCACTGTCGCGTTGGCGTCGAGCTCCGGTGACGCTGCGATCCCAGCGGGTGACTCTCTCCTAGACTTCAGAAAGTAAGAAAGTCATCGATGCGCTCATCACTCACCATGATCCTCGCGGGGTTTGTCGCACTCAGCATGAGCTGTGGCACCGAAGAACAAACGGCGCTGCGAGTGACGGTGACCTTCGGCTCCAGAGTCTTGCTCGACCACCTACGCGTAAGGGTCGCTCCGAATGGTCTCTCCGACACGCCCGATCCAAGACTCATACCCAGTAGCGCTGCCCTCACCCCCCTTGAGAGTGGTCACCGCGTCGTGCTGCTCATGCCAGACACATGGATCGATCACTCCATAGAGGTAACCATCGCGGGCCTCGCCAAGGGAC
This sequence comes from Deltaproteobacteria bacterium, assembly GCA_019314525.1. Taxonomy (GTDB): domain Bacteria; phylum Myxococcota_A; class Polyangia; genus JAFCZD01. Next base: position 4,163 of record JAFCZD010000019.1, on the reverse strand, counting down.
AAGAGGTTGCCAGGGGCAGGGGTGCTGCCATCATCGTGCACACGAAGGTGGTCGACTTGACCATCGCCCTCTGCAGCAACACCTGCCCCAATGGCGACACCAAATGCGCAGAAAACGGCTTGCAATCTTGCGAGCCGAACGCCCAGGGCTGCCTCGCCTGGGGGCCTGTCACGCCCTGCCCAGAGGGCACGCCCTTCTGCAGCGATGGTCGCTGCGCCACTGTGTGCTCCAATGAATGTGAGGCAACAAAGCGCCGTTGCGTGACAGGGGGCTATCAGACCTGCGGTGAGCATGACGACGACGAGTGCACCGACTGGGGAGGCGTCCTCTCCTGCGGCAGCGACGAGCTCTGCATGGAAGGCCTCTGTGTGCCCAACTGTGGTGGACAACCCTGCGCATGCGAAGTCGGCGAGACCAGCGCATGCGACGATATTGGCGCGTGTAAGGGCGGCGAGCGCCGTTGCATAGGCGGCTCTTTCGGGCCCTGTGAATGGACGGTAGGGCCCTCCACTGAGGTTTGTGACGGCAAGGACAACGACTGCAACAACACAGTCGACGACGCGGACAAGCTGATCCCCCAACCATGCGCCAAGCAAGAGGGGGTGTGCCGTGCCGCCATGAGGAGCTGCGGCGGAACAGCGGGCTGGGCCCCTTGTGATGACGCGCTCTACACAGCTCACGCTCAAACAACCGGACTCACCTACGAGAGAGCCGAGACCCTCTGCGACGGCAAAGACAACGACTGCAACGGCGAGACCGACGAACCTGCCGGCTGTTGCCAGCCTGACTGCACCAACAAAGCTTGCGGGGCTGACGACGGCTGCGGTAACGCCTGTCAGACCGGCAGCTGCACCAACCCACAGGCCACCTGTCAGGCCGGCGTCTGCTTCTGTCAACCCAACTGCACCGACAAAGCGTGTGGTGCCGACGACGGCTGCGGCGGCGCCTGTCAGATCGGCAGCTGCATCAACCCCCAAGCCACCTGCCAGACCGGCGCCTGCGTCTGTGAACCCAACTGCACGAACAAAGCGTGTGGTGCCGACGACGGCTGCGGCGACTCCTGTCAGAGCGGCAGCTGCATCAACCCACAGGCCACCTGCCAGGCCGGCGCCTGCCTCTGTGAACCCAACTGCACGGACAACGTGTGTGGCGCCGATGATGGCTGCGGAAGCCTATGTCAGACGGGCACCTGCTCGGCCAACGCGAGCTGCCAAGCTGGGGCATGCGCCTGCGACTACCTGAGTTGTGGCTCCAGCTGTTGCGCACAAGATGAGAGCTGTGACGCAGGTCAGTGCAAAAGTGGCCCCGCCTGGACCCTCTACTCCCCCTCCGTGACCACCGTCGGACTGCATGGCGTTCATGGCAACAGCGCCAGCGCCATCTGGGCGGTGGGACCATCCGGCATCATTCTCTATTACAACGGCAGCAGCTGGGCGCAAGGCGCCTTGCTCACCCAGGATTTTTTCGCTCTTTGGAGCGCACCTGGTGAGAGCACCGTCGCCGTAGGTACCTACAGCACGATCTACACCTACACCAGCGCGGGCGGCTGGACCGGCGGCGCCATGGAGCCTCTGAAGAGCCTCTATGGCGTTTGGTGGGCCAATGAGAGCGAGAGGTGGGCTGTGGGCAAGAGTGGGACCATCATGCGCGGGGATGGCTCTGCATGGAGCGAGTATGCCTCGCCCACGGACCACTACCTCTACGCCATCTGGGGGAGCTCCGCCTCCGACGCCTGGGCTGTGGGCAACGACATCGTCTTGCACAACACAGGGGGTGGGTGGCTGCGCATGACCAGCCACCCAGGGGGCCTTTATTGGGGCCTGCACGGAACGAGCGCCAACGATATTTGGGCTGTGGGCTATAATGGAGCGATCATGCATTGGGACGGCAGCACGTGGTCAGCTTCGTCGTCCAACACCACCCAGGGGCTTCGCGGCGTCTGGGCAGCCTCACCCACAAATGTTTGGGCGGTGGGCGACTATGGAACTATCCTGCATTTTGACGGCACGACCTGGACCAAAGAAACGTCCCCCACCACCAAGCGCCTGAACGCAATCTGGGGCTCGTCCATGGATGACATCTGGGCTGTGGGAGATGGGGGCACCCTCGTGCATTATCACTGAACGGCTGCCTTCAACCAAAATCAAGGACACTCCATGAACAAAGAACTACTTAGAATTTCTGTGGCAGCTTCGCTGTTTTTTCTCATGAGTTCCTGTTCGAATTCAACACCTAAGACATTGGTATACAAAGGACAAAGCTACACTTTCAAATCCAAGAGCAAAGGGTCACGAGATTTTTTTACAACATACAAATACATGAACCCCAACGGTCAAATCAATCTGATGAACCTTTCAGAGCAAGACAAGGAGAAGATTGTGTCTGACTCTGGTTACATCAAAGTATTTTTGACTCTGCGGGCCAAGCAGGCCAAGGCCAAGGGGTTTTCTATCCACACATTGGAACATGAAAACCAAACGCTTATCCTTCACAACAAGAAATTTGAGGTTCTCTTTACGGCGACCACGATCGAGGGGAAAACATATGCGATACGGTTGACACGAAAGAGAACTGACTCCGAAAACCTGGCAGACGACATAAGAAAGCTAAAGATGATCGAAGCCCAATAGGGCTCCGCTCCTTCTGTCATGTTTCATCTGTCGTCTGGCTCAAGAGGAGGGTGCGCAGCGACCCAGCTGGGCCTTGGCTGCCACCTGAAGTTCTAGCTTGCCGCTACGCCGCGCCCAAGACACCGCGCGCTGAGCGGCCTGACGGGCGGCCTGTGGTCTCTTCAACACCAGCAGCGCCGCGCTGAGTCGGATCAGCACTCGCACCCGCAGCTGCCTCGAGATGGCGCGCCGCGCGGCCACCTCTGAGAGCAGCTTGACCGCCTCATCATGGTGTCCACGCGCCGTAGCAACCTCCGCACGCCATGCGGTGACGATGGACAAGCGCTGAAGATATCGTGGCAGCTGGCTGTCGTCGTTGATGGCGTCAACCCAGCGCTTGCGCTTGATGTGCAAGCGAAGGCGCAGCATATGCTCGCGGTCACTCGTGGAGAGCCAACGCACCCGCTGGAGTTCTTGCTCGGCGTCAGCGAAGGCGGCAACGATCTCACCCACGCCAGAGTGATCGGTGGCAGACCCAAGGGGCGCTGAGTCCGCTCCCTTCGAAGCAACCTGAGGGGCCAACCGGACAACCTGTGGTTGGGAGATAGCGCGCGGCTCCATGGCGACGCCCTTGGAGTCCCCGTGACGTGCGAGCTTGGGCACGACATAGAGTCCCCCACCCACGCCTATGCCCAGCCCCACGACCACCGCCAAGATGAGATGACCTCGCCGAGCCCAGAAACCTGAACGAGCGGGCGGGGAAACCATGACATCCGCGGGAGGGAGAGGTTCACGACCCTTCGTCACCATCACCGGCTGTGAGACGACCGAAGCGGGATACTGCTTGTGCGCGGGCAAGGGTGGAGGCCCTGTAACACGACGTAAGCGCATGGGGGGCCCGGTGGTATGACGGAGACGCGGAGTGAGCGGAGGAGGCCCGGTGACGCGAGGGACGCGAGGGACATGAGGGACATGCGGGGGAGGCCCGGTGACACGAGGGACACGCCCTGCCAAATCGGTCAAGTCTGGCGGCACCGCCAAGGGAGGATCGTTCAACAACTCGTCAGAAGGAAGCTCTGGTGGCAAGGGCGGTTCGCGCTGCTCAGAGGTCGAACGACGGGTGAGCAATGACACCGCGGTGCTTTCCAGCAGGGGTTGTGGCTCATCTGCGATGGGTTCTTGCGGCAAGCGTCACTCCAGGGGTTCCACTACGCATCACACCTGTCCCCTATCCTCTATCCTCTGATGACGCGTGTTGTCAAACTAGGGGGGCAAGAGGGGTGTGATCAGAACCTGCGACTGGCGGCCAAACGCACCCAGCGCCATGGGAACGTTCACGCTTGCAGATCTGGCCCTCGGACCTTGGAGAAGCAAGGCCAGGCAAGCCCTCACTCGAGTTTCGCGCCAGCGGCAGCAGGTGACAAGGTACTCGTTTTATGAGCAAGGTCCACATCAGCTACCACGACGCCACGAAGAGCGACCTCAAACTCGTGGAGGTCTGCCCCTAAGGCGAGTGCGTCGAGAACATCCCAAGCATCGACTGTGCAGCCGCTT
>JAFCZD010000592.1 GCA_019314525.1 Deltaproteobacteria bacterium | reverse complement strand
CCGGTGAAGAAGTCGATGGTGCAGCTGTTGCCATCGTCGCAGCTGGCAGGGCAGGAGCCAGGTAGCGGTGGCTTGATAGCTGTGTCGCAGGTTTCACCCTTGTCGAGGGTGCCGTCACCACAGAGGTCGACGGGAGCGCAGTCGGCGTCGTTGGCTTCGGTGCAGCCGGCGGGGCAGCAGCCGTCAACGCGCTTGAGGCTGCAAACCGTGATGATCCTGGTTCCGCAAGCCAGGGTGCAGTCGCTACCAGTGAAGAAGTCGATGGTGCAGGCGTTGCCATCGTCACAAGTGGCGGGGCAGGAGCCAGGCAGCGGCGGTTTGATGGCTGTATCGCAGGTTTCACCCTTGTCGAGGGTGGCGTTGCCGCAGACGTCGCTGGTGGTGCAGTCAGCGTCGGTGACGTTGGTGCAACCTGCTGGGCAGCAGCCGTCCTCGAGCTTGAGACTACAACGGGTGATCGTTGTGTTGACACAATCGAGGGTGCAGTCACTGCCGCTGAACGAATCGATGGTGCAGCCGTTTCCGTCGTCACAGCTGGTGGGGCAGGAGCCCAGGAGCGGTGGCTTGATGGCTGTGTCGCACGTTTCCCCCTTGTCGATGGTGGTGTTTCCACAGAGGGTTGGAGCGGCGCAGTCTGGATCTGTGGTGGTGGTGCAGCCTGTGGGGCAGCAACCGTCGGCTTCTTTGGAGCAGACAGCGATGAGAGCGTTGGAGCAGATGACGTTGCAGTCCGCCCCGAGCAGGGAGTCGCTCGTGCAGGCGTTGCCATCATCACAGCCGGTGGGGCAGGCGCCAAAGCTCCCCTCAGGGATTGCGGTATCGCAGCTCTCACCTTTGTCGAGATTTCCGTCACCACAGGTCACCACCACAGCGCAGTCGCTGTCTGTTGCGTTGTCGCAGATCTTTGGGCAGCAGCTATCTTCTGTGGTGCCACTGCAGGTCGTGATGAACTCATGCGCGCATGTTAGCTGGCAATCTGCACCTTGGAGCGCATCGCTGGTGCAGGCGTTGCCATCATCACAGCCTGTTGGGCAGGCGCCGGGGAGGCCCTCAGCGATGGCGGTATCACAGCTCTCGGTGGGGTCGATGACACCATTGCCACAGGGGGGTGTGGTGCCGTCGCTGGCCGCTCCGTCAGCAGCGAGGGCGTCGAGTCCGAGCGTGTCGAGCGGCAACGCATCTGATTGGAGCTGATCCCCAGCAGTGTCGTTTACTGGGCCACTGTCCATCAGGGGCGGGGCCGTGTCATCACCACAACTTGTGCTGACGAGCGCAAAGCTGAGCGTGAAAGCTCCAATGAGCAGACGTGATCGTTGAGTTCCAAGCATCCTGGGTCTCCTCCATGCCTATGGTGTTGGTAGGAGAGCAGTCTATCAGGAAACATCCAAAACTTGCGGGTTAACTTAACCTTCAATCCACTGGCGTAACCCAAGTTGCCTTGTTAAGACCTCTAGGGTCACGTCTGGCGGCTCTTACGAGGTGATGGCCGGCCAGGAGACGGAGAGGCAGAACTGCTCATGAGACCATCCGTTCATCTGCTCCCAGGTCAGCTTGCCGTGCGTTTTTCGCTCCTCGCGCTCATCCTCTCGGCAGCGCCCGGCTGTGAGGGGGACCCAACGGCAGGACCCACCGGGCCGATCGTCACCAAGCTCGAGGCGCGGGGCATGGACGCCGCCCTATGGGAGACCGACTACTGCGCTTCCGGCGACTGGTATGGCGATGGCGCGTGCGACGCGTTCTGCCCGCAGACAGACGACGATTGTGATTCGGCCCTCCAGAGCGAGGTTGATCTCTTCACCACGCAGTACGAAGCCGAGTACGCCCCGCTGCTCAAGGTGCAGGCTCTCGCATCCTGGGAGACATCCACGACCAACAGCCCCGAGGCCTACCAAGACTACAACAACGCGATGCTCAAGGTGTTCATGTTCAGCTTGAACAAGGAGCGTCAAGACAGCATCACCGCGTTCCTACTCGAAAAGTCCAAGCTGAACCTCTTCAGCAGACGAACCTTGGAGGTGATGGCGCAGGACTCCTTGGTGCGTGATTTATCGATCACGGAGTTGGGCAAGCTCTTGAGCATCGTCAAGCTTCAGGGTGAGGCGCGCAGCCTCTTCAGCTCGTTTACCCCGGAGTTGGATGGGGAGAAGGTCTCCACCAGCGCCCTTGGGAGCATGCTCAGGGCGGAGGCAGACCCTGCTCGCCGGCAGAAGATCTGGGAGGCCTCACGACAGATCGGCGCCGAGATCGCCCCCAAGGTTATCGAGGCGGTGACGCTGGCCAATGAGGTGGCCGTGGCTGTGGGCTACAAGAACGCCTGGGAGTATTACCTCAACACCTTGCAGGATCAGAAGCCTGAGGACCTCGTCGCGATCTTCGATGAGGTGGGCGCGTTGCTGGAAAAGCCCTATGAGGCGATGAAAGCCCAATACGACGATGAGGTGGCAGCGCGCTATCAGATTGAGCCCAATACCTTGATGATCTGGCATTATGACGATCCCTTCTTCCAGATCGTATATCCCCGCGGCGAGGCTGACCTCAGCCCCTTCTATCAGGACAAGACCAAAGAAGGCGTCGTTGAACTCGCGGCGCATTTCTTCGATACGCTGGGGCTGAACGTGAGCGATGTTCTTGGGCGGTCGGATCTTTACCCGCGGGATGGAAAGCGCCTCAACGCTTTCATGTTGGACATTGATCGCGAGGGCGACCTGAGGGTGCTGATGAGCGCGTGGCCTGGCCATGGCGCCATGTCGACGGCGGTACACGAGCTGGGGCATGCCGCGGATTTCAAATATCTCGACGCGTCGCTGCCCTTCATGCTGCGCACGGCGACACATACGCTGACCACCGAGGCCATGGCGATGTTCTTCGAAGACCAGACGTTGACGCCAGAGTTTCTCGTCGACGTGGTGGGCGCCGATGAGAGCGAGACCAAGGCCATCGAGGGGCCGCTCCTTGAGCATCGCCGGCGTGAAGGGCTCGTCTTTGCGAGGTGGTCGTTGGTGATGTTCTACTTCGAAAAGGCGCTCTACGAAGACCCGCAGCAAGACTTGAACGCGGTGTGGTGGGATCTGGTGGAGCGCTACCAGGGCATCAAACGTCCCCCTGGCCGCGATCTGCCCGACTGGGCTTGCAAGAGCCACATCACCACGAGCCCGATGTATTTCCACAACTACTTGTTGGGCAAGCTCTATGGCGCGCAGCTTCGAGCGGTGTTGGCTAAGGCGGTGGGCCATGAGGGCTCACCCTTCGAGTTGAGCATTTTACGCGCGAAAGAGTCGACGAGCTTCATCAAAGAGAAGGTGCTGCGGGTGGGGCGAGAGCTGCATTGGTGGGAGCTGGTGGAGCACACGACGGGAGAGCCCTTGGGGGCACGTGCGTTCGTGGATGAGCTTGTGGGCGCAGAGACCTCGCCCTGACCCTTTAGGTGGTTTGCGGACCGTCGGCCGATGCCTTATCCTTATAGGTAGGGCTACCATGGTAAATGTCGACCGCCGAAAGGGCTATAGAGCGCTTGCGTTAATATTGGCTGCGTTAATATTGGCGTGTGGCCTGCTCCTTGCTGTGTCTGCCTGTACCCGTTTTGGCTTTTCGGAAGAACGCGTGCTCTTGGCGCCGTCGACGATATCCGATGCCCGCTCGCCCGATGCCCGCTCGCCCGATGCTCTCTCGCCCGATGCTCTCTCGTATGATGTGCATGTAGAGGGTCTTCACACACCAGATGCTCCGAAGGTGGACACGTTGGCTGATGAATCCGCCGGCGCTTTCGGTGACGGTTCCGTCGGTCAAAGCCAAGACGTGCAGTCCTTCGCTGATGTGACCATGGACCTGACCCTGACCGCAGACAGCGCGCCATCACGGGTGCGCGTCTTAATTGGCATTCAAGAGAGCACACACTCCATTGTTGCCGCCTATGATGC
>JAFCZD010000591.1 GCA_019314525.1 Deltaproteobacteria bacterium | reverse complement strand
CATAGACGAGGGGGGCGCCGTGCATGTCGGAGATTTTGGCGCCAGCTGCCCGCAAGATAGCCTCGGGGGCGCATGTATCCCACAGTTTACAGTGCCCTTCAGGGTTGAGGTAGAGTTCGCACGCGCCACGGGCGATGAGGCCTGCCTTGACGCCCACGCTGCCTTTTTGAATCTCCTCGCGGATCCCCAGGGCAGACTTGAGCGCGTTGATGCGCGGGCTTCGATGAGAGTGGCTGACCACGAGGCGGATCTCGTCGGGAGCCGCGCGGCCGCTGGGCACCAGCGCATGCGTTTGTCCACCCTCGATCCGTTCGGCTGTGCCGCCGATGATGCCTCGGTAGAGGATGTCTCCCACGGGTTGGTAGACCACGCCCAGCACGGGCTGGTGGGCGATCATGAGGCCGATCATCACGGAGAAGCCGTCTCGCCCGGCGATGAAGTCAGCCGTGCCGTCGAGGGGGTCCACGACCCACGCCCGCTCAGCGCCATGCCAGCTCTCTTGGTCGGGCTGTTCTTCGGAGAGGATGCCGTCTTTCGGGAAGGCCTCTTCTAGCCCGGCGATGATCACGGCGTCAGCGGCGCGGTCGGCCGCGCTCACTGGGGAGGCGTCTGCTTTGGTCTCCACCTCAAGGTCGGCTTGGCGAAAATAGGCGAGGGCTGCTCGCCCTGCAGCGCGAGCGAGGTTTGTGGCGACAGACATCTCTTGGTTCATGAGGCGATGCTCTCCATGGGGGTTGCGGGATCGTCACTCTGGGCTGAGGCGCGGGGCAGAAGAACCTCGAATTCGGTGCGTTCACCCAAAGTGCTGCTCAGTGTAATCTCTCCGCCAAGACTTCGCACGATACCATGCACAGTGGAGAGCCCAAGCCCTATGCCCTTGCCTGGTGTCCTGGTGGTGAAGAAGGGGTCGAACACACGATCGACCGTTTGCGCGTCCATCCCATGGCCTGTATCGCTCACCCGCAGGCGTGCCGCGGGTTCTCCCTCCAACATCGCGGCTGCGACGGAGAGCGCAACCACCCCGCCTTTGGGCATCGCGTCCTGGGCGTTGAAGACGAGGTTGATGATGATTTGGGAGAGTTCGCTTCGGTCGGCCTGCACGCAAAGTGGGGTGGGCGAGCTTTCGAAACGCAGGGCAACGCGCTCTCCCAGCGTGCGACCTAGCAGGTCCAGCTCGTCGGCGACGACGACGTTGAGGTCCAGCAGCCTTCGTGTATGGGGGGGCTGGCGGGCCAGGGTTAGGAGCTTGCGCGTGAGAGCGGCGGCACGTTCTGCACCGTCTATCGCACGATGGAGGTGTTTAGCAGCCGCGTCTTTGTTGGGTCCCTTGTTGAGTTTGAAGGACGCCAGTTCGAGGCTTGAGATCATCACCGTGAGGATGTTGTTGAAGTCGTGAGCGATGCCTCCCCCGAGCCTCCCAAGGGCCTCGACGCGCTGCCCACGCTCAATGCGGTCGCGGAGCGCGATCTCTGCGCTCATGTTCTGCAGCATGCCGTCGGCCCAGGCTTGGCCCAGGTCGTCTTCTTGCCAGCGAAGTTCGAGCACCATGCGCACAGGGCCTTCGACCCCATGGAACCTTAGCTTTTCTCCGCAGAGGTCAATCTGGTCCTCGACCCAGCGGGTGATTCGGCGCTGTGTATGTTCATCGTGTGCCAGGCTATCCAGCAGCACAGGCTCTTCCTTGCTGAATAGTCCAAGGGTTGTACCAAACATCGGATTGAACTGAACGATGTGCCCGGAGGCGTCCATGCGAAAGAGGCACACGGGCGCTCTCGCGAAGAGGGAGGTGTAGATGTTGGTGACCTTCTGCTGTTCTTTGTGCGCACGCTCGAGGTGCATCAGCACGACGCCCACCGAGATCAATAAGATGAAGAGCAGATCCCCGTGGGGTTCGACCTTTGCCAACAAGGGCAAGCGGTCCATGAAGGGCATGAGCAGGCTCCAAGCGGCCAAGCCCAAAAGGCCCACCATGGCGAAGTGGCGGCCGAACTTGCTACGTGGCACCCGGCGCACGAACCAGCCCACCGAGCCCACGAGCACAGCGGCGGTGATGAAGAGCGCCCATCGGGCCAGGCTGGGGGACAGTGGAAGCACGCTTGTCAGGAGTTGCAGGAGAATCGAGCTTGCGATCAGCAAGAGAAACCAGCGTGGGGGGCGGCGCTCTGCAAAGCGATAGACGCCAACAACCAAGAACGCCGCTGCCAAGAGGAGCAGCGCGTCCTGGATGGGGGCGAGGGAGAGGAGGAGCCCGCATCTGCGAATGGCCGCCAGCAGGTAGTAGGTGGTGAAGGTAGAATAGGCAGCAATCCACCAGCGCAAATAGGGCTGCCTATCTGCACGCTGGATGGCAATCCAGACGACAAGAAAAACCAGATAGATCGCCGCGTTGATGAAAAGAGGTACTGGCCCTGGCATCGCTTCCCCTGGCCAAAGGTTCAGGCAAATCCTCTGACGAATCAAGGTTGTCTTTATTGTTTGTTTACGATTTGAGGCTGGGCTGGCAGGTTTGCTTGCCGAGGCTGCCCAAACCTGAGAGTGTCGCGCCGAAGTGACGTGCAAGAGTATCAAGGCTATAGCTGCACTGGGCATCCTGATCGCCACCATGGTGTGGCCATGGGCCTCGGCTGACGCCCAGGAGCGCAGCCCCTCCGTTTCAGTGGATGTTAGCCAGCTGGACGCGCAGACGTATGAGCGACTCGACGCGCTGAACCTCGAGAAGAAGGTGATCCTGCGCCTGGTCCAGGAGGGCTTCGCGGTAGTCGCCGCTCGCGAGAGGCCGTACATTCGGGTGGTCTATCGGGGTGGTTCGACGTTGCGCATCGAGGTGGAGTCGGGCGTTTCGAAACGCACGCGCGAGGTACACCTCTCTGTAGCGAGCGACCTGGCAGCGCTCCACCTCGAGGTCGCACAGAAGACCGTCGCGCTGGTTCGACAGATGCCTCGAAAGGCTGCGAGCAGACCCACGGAGACTCCGTCAACACAGAGGGCGACGCCAGCCCCGGCTGTGGGAACTCCGGTTGTGGGAACCCCGGCTGTGCGAACCCCAGCTGTGCGAACCCTAGCCCCTGTGCCGAGGGCTGCAGGGAATCACCCGCTAACCCTCGATGCCGTGGTGGGGTTGGTCACGCGTGGCAAGATAGATCCCCTCGTCGGGTTGAACGTCTCCTATGCCTTCCATCGCTCCATCGGTGCCGCCGCGACCTTCGGTTTTGTCCCGGCGTCATCGGCTGAGATCGATGTCTTCGAAGGGCAGGTTCAGCTTGGGGTCTATTGGGCGGCCCTCGTCGGCGAGTCCTGGAGGCTTCTGCTAGGGGTGAGCGCGGGGGTGCAGGTCCACTGCTTCTCACTCTCCCGTGAGTCATTGTCCAATGAATCACTGCCCAACGAGTCTGGTACACGGGTAGACCCCTTGGTGACCTCGCCCCTGACGTTGACGCGCCGCCTCTGGAAGCGATTTGAGGTGGGCATTCGGCTAGCCCCTGGGTTGTCTGGAGAATCTCGCGAGCATACGCGCAACGGCGTTCAACTCTGGCAGCGCAGCGGTCTCCGCCTTGAAGCGTCGGTGCAGCTCTCATGGCGCCCCTGAGTGGAATTTTGGCGAAATACAGAAAAGATAGGAAAGACAGGAAAGA